>NZ_JAAFAN010000023.1:0-55301 GCF_010287905.1 Cellulosimicrobium composti | reverse complement strand
GCCCGGCCGCCCCCCGCCCCCCCCCCCGGGGGGGCGGGGGGGCCCCCCCCCCCCCCGGGGCCCCCCCCCCCCCCCCCGGGCGGCGGGGCGGCCCTCACGCGGTGACGACCCGCGCCGCCGCGGCGGGCGCGGGCACGACCGGGCCGGGGTCCTCGGGTCCCGTCCGGAGCACGACGAGGGCGACGTCGTCCTCGCCCGGGCCCGGGAGCATCCGCTCGAGCGCCGCCTCGACCACCTGCTCGATCGAGCGGGTGTGCGACCCCTCGAGCGCGCGCGCCAGGTCGGCGATGTCGTCGCGCAGGTTGTGCCCCCGGCGCTCCACGAGCCCGTCCGTGTAGAGCACGAGCGTGTCGTCCGCGTGGAGCTCGACGGTGTGCTCGGTGCGCGGACGGCCAGGCGCGAGGCCGAGCGGGAGGTCGTTGGGGCGCGTCAGGGTGTCGACGCTCCCGTCGGCCCGCACGAGCATCGGCGGGAGGTGACCGGCGCTCGACCACCGCACCGTCCGCACGCCGCGGCGCCGCTCCTCCTCGCTCTGCTCGATGCTCGCGACGAGCACCGTCGCGACGGCGGCGCCGCCCAGCGCGAGCCCGCGCACCGCGGCGTCGACGCGCTCGAGCACGCGCCCCGGCGACTCCTGGCTGTCGTAGCCGATCGCGCGCACGAGCCCGCGGAGCTGGCCCATCGTCACCGCGGCGGACAGGTCGTGCCCCACGACGTCGCCGATGACGAGCGTCGTCGCGCCGTCGGGCGTCACGAACGCGTCGTACCAGTCCCCGCCGATGTCCCGGTCGAGCGCGGCCGGCTGGTAGTGCACCGCGACCTCGAGGTGGTCGGGCGTGGGCGGCTCGGTGAGCACCGCCTGCTGGAGCGCGAGCGCGACCTCGCGCATCTGCGCGATCTGCTCCTCCGAGCGCTGCGCGCGCTGGCGCAGCGCGTCCAGGGTCGTCCGCAGGCGGACCGCGTCGCGCAGCGCGGCGCCCACCGTCGAGGCGAGACCCGTGAGGTAGCGCGCGTACGCGCGGTCCCAGGGCCGCAGGCTGCTCGCCTGGAGGATGAGGATCCCCGCGACGCCGCCGCGCACCGCGTCGCGCAGCGGCTTGACGACGAGCCCCGCCGAGACGACGCGCTGCCGCGTGCGGAACACGCGGTCGACGAGCATGGTCTCGGTCTCGCCGGCCTCCGGCCCGGTCGAGGCGAGCACGACCGGGCGCGAGCCGCGCACGTCGTAGAACGCGGCGCGCGCGACGTCCGCGCTCTCGTCGAGCACCTCGAGGACGGGGCGCGCGAACGAGCGCAGGTCCGTGAACGTCGTCGGCAGCGCGGTCTGGAGCTCGCCGAGCGTGCGCAGGCGGCGCTGGTTGACGACCTCGAGCGTCGTCTCCGTGGAGATGTCGAGCACGCCCACGATGCGCCCGTCGTCGTCGCGCAGCGGGCTGTAGGAGAACGTGAAGAACGTCTCCTCCTCATGGCCCGAGCGGTTCATCACGAGGCGCAGGTCGCGGTACGACGCGACCTCCCCCGTGGACAGCACGCTCTCGAAAAGCGGTCCGACGACGTCCCAGATCTCGTGCCAGACGACCTCCGCAGGCGCCCCGAGCGCGCCGGCCTGCTTGGCCGTGCCGAGCATCTCCTCGTAGCCGTCGTTGAAGATCAGCGTGAGGTCCGGACCCCAGACGAGCATGACCGGGAAGCGCGTGGAGAAGCACAGCCGGACGACGTGCCGCAGCGCGTGCGGCCACTCCTCGGGCGGGCCGAGCGGCGTCTGCTCCCACGCTACCTCGCGCGCCTGCCGGCCCACGGCGCAGTGCGCCGTCGCCTCGAGGAACCACTCCGCGTCCATCCGCGCATCGTAGAAGAACCGTGGTCACCCGCCCGCTGGGAGGGTCAGGGCGTCGGCGCGGCGACGTTCACGAGCCACCCGACGCCGAACCGGTCACGGAGCATGCCGAACTCGTCGCCCCACGGGGCGGTCTCCATCGCGGTGAGCTCCTGCGCGTCCTCGGAGAGCGCCGCGAACCAGGCGCGCAGGCGCTCGCGGTCCTCGGTCTCGCCGGACAGCGCGACCGACGCACGGTCGGTGAGCGTGGTCCCGGGAGGCACGTCCGAGGCCATGAGCGTTCCCCCGCCCTCGATCGTGAGCTGCGCGTGCAGGACCTTCGTCGCGAGCGCCGGGTCGTCCACGGGGCCCACGGAGTCGTACGTGCTGATGTCCGGCGTCGTGCCGAACACGCGCCCGTAGAACTCGACGGCCTCGCGGGCGTCGCCGTCGAAGTTGAGGTAGGGGCTGAGCTGCGTGGCCATGACGGCCTCCTCGTCGTCGGGACGTGACCTCTGTGACGACGGTCGGGCCGCGCGGAACTGAGCGGTCGGGCGGGGTCGGGCCGCGCGGTGCCCCGGGCTACCGGTCGGACCGCGACCGCTGGCGGCGGGCCCGGGCCTGCGCGTCGCGGTAGACGCGCAACCGCTCGACCTGGAGCTCGCCGAGCGTCGGCGCGTCCACCTCGTCGGCGAAGGCCCCGGCGAGCTGGCGCAGGATGTCCGTCTCGATGTCGTCGAGCTCGGCGAGGCGGCGGCGGTCGCCCGGGCTCAGCAGCGGCCAGGTCTCGGTGTACGTCGGTGCGTGCTCGCTCACCTCCCCATGGTCGGCGCTGCGCGGCGGTCTCGCAGGTCGACCGGCCTGCGGTACGAGCACGGGGACCTGCTCCCGGAGCCCCGCCTGCCGTCGGCGCGTGGTCGGTGCCCGCCTCGCCGTCGGTTAGCGTGCGTCCGTGACGTACCGATGCGACGGTCCGGCGCGTTGAGCGCCGCGCCGCTCGACCTGAGCGCCTTCGACTCCGCGCGCCGTGACCTCCCGCGGGTCGCCCTGCCCGACCCGCTGCGGAGGGAGCGTTCCACCCGTCTCGTCGCGGTCGTGGGCTGCGTGCTCGCCGCGCTCGTCGGCGTCGTGCTGCTGGTCCTCGGGCCGCAGGGCTGGAACAGGCTGACCTTCCTGCTGGTGTCCGCGGGTGCCGTGGGAGTGCCCACGGGCGTCGTGACCCTGTGGCAGGTCAGCCGGTCGGCCGCGGCACGGATCAGCCGGTTCGCCGACGACAACGGGTGGACCTTCGACGCCCTGAAGGCCTCACCGGGTCACGCCGGGAGCACCTTCCGGATGGGCACCCGGCAGGAGCGCCGCATGGTGGTCACGGGCGAGGTCCACGGCTACCCGGTCGAGCTCGGCAACCTGCGGTACTACGTGACCCCGTACCGAGCGCTCCCCGTCCTGCCGGGCTACGTGGCCGTCCGGCTGCCGGCCCGGCTCCCGCACGTCGTCATGACGTCGAGGAGCGTCCTGCGTCTGCGGGTCGGCTTCCACCCGCGCCCCGAGGACCGGCTCGAGCTGGGACCCGACACCGCGCTGCGGGTGTACGCACGCGCCGAGACCGCGCACGTCGTGCGGGGGATGCTCACGGCGGACGCGCTCGGAGCCTTCACGCGCCTGAGCCACCGGTACTGCATCGAGATCGTGGGCGACGCGATGTTCCTGCACGCGCGGTGGCCCGTGTCGACCGGCTCGGGCCGTCGGTGGCGCCGGACCCTCGCCGACGTCGCGGCGCTCTGCGACCTGCTCGACGCGTCGCCGGTCTGGTCGGTGCTGCGTCGCCAGCCGAGGCGCGCCCTGTCGTCGTTGCCGAGGCTCCGGTCGGGCTTCGACGAGGCGCGCGTCCGCAAGATCACGCTGCTGTCCTTCGGAGCCCTCATGGTCGTGGTGAGCGTGGTCGTCGTCGCGACGTGGCCCTGGTGACCTCGTGACCTCGTGACCTCGTGACCTCGTGACCGCCGCCGACGGTCCGAGCCCCCGGGGTCCTTCGCGCTACGCCGAGCCCGTGGGCGGCGCGGTCACGGCAGCCAGCGCGTCGAGCGCCGCGAACGGGTCGTCGGGTCGCGCGGGGTCCGGGCTCGTCGGCACGAGGACGACGCTCGACACCCCGTGCGAACCCAGCTCGGCGAGCCGCGCGCGCACGGCGTCGGGCGTGCCGACGACGGCGAGCGCGTCGACCCACGCGCCGGGCATCGCGGCGCCGAACGCGTCTGGCGATCCGCTCGTGTCGCGCAGCGCGCGGAAGTCGGCGGCGAACGGCAGCGGGTCGATCTGGGCGGCCCAGTCGGGCTCGCCCAGGACGCCGAGCGACGGCCGGACGGCGGCGCGCGCCGTGGCCGCGTCGTCGTGCACGGCGCCCGTCGAGAACGCGACGACTCGGTGCGCGGGCGGGGCGGCGGCACCGGCCGACGTGCGCCCGGCGTCGATCGCGGCGCGCGCGACGGCGAGGTACTCCGGGGTGACGGGCATGTCGAGGATCGTCCCGTCGGCGACGCGCCCCGAGACCTCGAGCGAGCGCGGTCCGCGCACGCCGGTGAGCACGGGCGGCGGCGACGCGGGCGGGGCGTGCAGCGCGACGTCGTCGGCCGTCACGTAGCGCCCCGCGACGGTGACGCGCTCGCCGTGCAGCAGGGCCCGCACGGCCGAGGTGGTCTCCGCGAGCATCGCGAGGGGGCTCGCCGGCCAGATGCCGATCTGCCGCATCCAGGCCGGCATGCCGTGACCGATCCCGAGGTGCAGGCGACCCGGGTGCAGGGCCGCGAGCGTCGCGGCCTCCATCGCGGTGGTCGACGGCGCGCGCGTCGCGGCCGGCAGGATCCCGATGCCCACCGTCAGCCGCCGCGTCGTCGCGAGGACCGTCGCGGCCTGCGCGATCCCGCCGTGGAACGCGAGGTCCTCGACGACCCACAGCTCGTCGAGACCCACCTCCTCGGCACGGCGCGCGAACGGCACGATGCGGTCGGCGGGCAGGTCGCGCGGGAGGACCACGCCGAGCGCGGGGGTCGAGGTCGCCATGCCGAGACCGTACCCTGACAGCGCTCTCACCAGGCACGACGGCGCGGCCGGGTGCCGAGGAGGGGGCGGGGCCGGCGGCAAAAGCCGTGGCCCGGCGCGGCCGCCGCGACCTACGGTCGAGGCATGACCACCCTGGACGACGCCGCCCTCGCCGACCTCGACACGCGTCTGCGCGCCGCGGCCGACGCCGACGCGTTCTCGGGCGTCGTCCGGATCGAGCGCGACGGCGCGGAGGTCTTCGAGCGTGCGTACGGCCTCGCGTCGCGACGCTGGGGCGTGCCCGTGCGACCGAGCACGCGGTTCGACGTCGCCTCGGTGACCAAGCTCTTCACGGCGGTCGCGGTGCTCCAGCTCGTCGGCGACGGCCGCCTCGGGCTCGACGACCGCGTCCACGACCACGTGGACCTCGCGGGGACGACGATCCCGCGCGAGGTGACGATCCGGCACCTGCTCACCCACACGTCCGGCATCGCCGACGACGCGGACGAGGAGGCGGGCGAGTCGTACGAGGCGCTGTGGGTGGACCGGCCGAGCTACTCGGTGACGCGGACGGCGGACTTCCTGCCGGGGTTCGTCCACAAGGAGCCGAACTTCCCGCCCGGCGAGGGCTGCCGGTACTGCAACGTCGGCTTCGTGCTCGCGGGGCTCGCGCTGGAGGCGGTCACGGGGACCACGTACCGCGACCACGTCCGCGAGCACGTGTTCGCCCGCGCCGGCATGGACCGCTCCGGGTTCTTCCGCATGGACGAGGCCGAGCCGGACGTCGCGGAGGGCTGGGAGCCCGTCCGCGCGGACGCGGCCGACCCCGGCCGCGTCACCGGGTGGCGGCAGAACATCTACTCGTACCCGCCCGTCGGCTCGCCCGACGGCGGCGCGCACGTCACCGCGCGCGACCTCACCCGGTTCTGGGCTGCGGTGCGCGCGGGCGAGCTCCTCCCGCCCGACCTCACGCGCGCGTTCCTCACCCCGCAGGTCAAGCACGACGACGCCGACACCGACGAGACCGACGACAAGGACGCGCCGTCGGCCGAGCGCGCGGCGAGCGTCCACTACGGGTTCGGGCTCGAGTTCGAGCTGCTCGCCGACGGGTCGGTGCGCTCCGCGTACAAGGAGGGCATCAACACGGGCGTGAGCGCGATGCTGCGCCACTACCCGGCCGCAGGCGCGGGGGTGGCCGGCGGCGTGGACGACGGCGCGGCGGCGCTGCCGCCCGCCGCCGCGCCGGGCGTCACGGTCGCCGTCCTGGCGAACGACGAGTCCGGGGCCTGGTCGCCCGTCCGGTGGATCGACGCGCTCGTGCGCGGCTGACCACGCCGCCACACCGGGTGGCGACCGGCGTGCAAACGTTGGTCGCCGCAAGGACGTACCCTTCCCTCGTGACGAGTGGAGGACACCAGCCGCCCGTGCTGTCGGACGTCGCGGCCCTCGCGGGCGTCAGCATCTCGACGGTCTCGCGCGTGCTCACCGGCCGCACCCCCGTGAGCGCCGCGCTCCGCGAGAAGGTGCAGGCCGCCGTCGCGGAGCTCGGCTACCGGCCCAACGCGGCGGCGCAGACGCTCGTGAGCGGGCGGCGCTCGACCGTGGCGGTGCTCGCGCGCAACACGCTGCGGTACGGGTACGCCGCGACCCTCCAGGGGATCGAGGAGGCGGCGCGCGCCGCGGGCTACGTGGTGTCGATCGCGGTCGTCGAGTCGGAGGCGCCGCGCGACCTCGACCGTGCGGTGGACCTCGTGCTGTCCCAGTCGCTCGCCGGCGCGATCGTCGTCGAGTTCGACTCGCTGGGCGTCCGCACGCTCGAGGCGCTGCCCGACGCGCTGCCGGTCGTCGCGGCCGCGGGCGCGCGCCGGCGCCCGGGTCCCCGGCCCCACGCCTTCCTCGACGACCAGGCGGGCGGCGAGGAGGCGACGCGCTACCTCCTGGGCCTCGGTCACCGCACCGTCCACCACGTGGCTATCCCCTCGACGCGGCCCCGCAGCGGGCGCACGTGGGGCTGGCGCCGTGCGCTCGAGAGCGCCGGGGTCGAGCGGCCCGAGGTCGTCCAGGCGAGCTACGACCCCGACTCCGGCTACGCCGCCGGGCTCGCGCTCGTCGACGACCCGTCCGTCACGGCCGTGCTGTGCGGCAACGACGAGCTCGCGATCGGGGTCATGCGGGCGTTCGCCGAGCGGGGGCGCCGCGTGCCCGAGGACGTGAGCGTCGTCGGGTTCGACGACCAGCCGTTCGCGCGGATGTGGAGCCCGCCGCTCACGACGGTCGCGCAGGACTTCGTGGACCTGGGGCGCCGGACGCTCGGGATGCTCGCCCGGTGGGTCGAGACGGGCGAGCGCCCGGAGGACAGCGCCGCGCAGCCGACCCTCGTCGTGCGCGAGAGCGCCGCACCACCGCGCGGCTGACGTCCCCGTCCCCCCGCCCGCGGGCGCCGGCGGCAGGTGCGCTGCGTTCTGACCAACGTTTGCAGAGCGGTCCATGTGTGCGCTAACTTCTGACCAACGTTTGCAGGGCCCGCACGGTGGCGGGGCGACGAAGGAGTGCGCGTACGTGGTGAGCACGACGGTGGCCGAAGACGTCCAGGGCGCGGACGGCGCGCCCGCACGGCCGCGGGTGGTCCGCCTCGCGGCGGCCGGGGCCGCCGTCGTCCTCCTCCTCCCCGACGGCGCCCTCCCCGAGGTCCTCCACTGGGGAGCCGACCCCGGCGACCGGCCCGAGGACCTCGACCACCTCGAACGGGCGACGCGCCCCGTGCTCGCGACGAACGGCGTCGACCAGGGCGTGCGCGTGGCGCTCCTCCCCGAGGCGTGGACGGGCTGGACCGGGACGCCCGGCCTCAGCGGGCACCGCGCGGGCGCGAGCTGGTCACCGCGCTTCGTGCCGTCGGACGTGCAGGTCGACGTCCGTGAGCAGGGCGGGAGCGTGCGGGTCGACGCCCACGACGACGCCGCGGGACTGCGCCTGACGCTCGAGCTCGAGATGCTCGCGTCCGGCCTGCTGCGGGCACGGGGCCGCGTCACGAACACGGCCGACGAGCCGTACACGCTCGACGCGCTGCGCCTCGCGCTCCCGGTCCCGACGCACGCGGACGAGCTGCTCGACCTCGCGGGACGCTGGGCCAAGGAGCGCGTGCCGCAGCGCGCGCCGTTCGTCGTCGGGTCGCACGTGCGCGAGGGGCGCCACGGACGGACCGGCGCCGACGCCGCGACCGTGCTGGTCGCCGGGGAACCCGGGTTCGGATTCGCCGCAGGCGAGACGTGGGGGATCCACGTCGCGTTCAGCGGCAACCACGTGGTCGCCGCCGAGCGCACGTTCGACGGGCGCCGCCTGCTCCTGGGCGGTGAGCTCCTGCTCCCCGGCGAGGTCGTCCTCGCGCCCGAGGAGGCGTACACCGGGCCCTGGCTCTACGCGAGCCACGCGCACGGCACGGACGCCCTCGCCGCCCGGTTCCACGAGCACCTGCGGGCGCGGCCCGGGCACCCGCGCTCGCCGCGCCCCGTGGTCATGAACGTGTGGGAGGCCGTCTACTTCGACCACGACCTCGACCGGCTCCGGGAGCTCGCCGATCTCGCCGCGGGCGTCGGCGTCGAGCGGTTCGTGCTCGACGACGGGTGGTTCGGAGGGCGCCGGGACGACACCGCGGGACTCGGCGACTGGGTCGTGTCCGAGGAGGTCTGGGGCGACGGGCGCTTCGCCGACCTGGTGCGGCACGTCAAGGGGCTCGGCATGGAGTTCGGCCTGTGGTTCGAGCCCGAGATGGTCAACCTGGACTCGGACCTCGCCCGCCGGCACCCCGAGTGGCTCCTCCAGGTCGCCGGCCGGCTGCCCGTCGAGGCGCGCAACCAGCAGGTGCTCGACCTGTCGCACCCGGGCGCCTACGAGCACGTGCTGGCGAGCATCGTCCGGGTGGTCCACGAGAACGGCGTCGACTTCGTCAAGTGGGACCACAACCGCGACCTCGTCGACGCAGGGTCCACGCGCACCGGTCGAGCGGGGGTGCACGAGCAGACGCTCGCCGCCTACCGCCTGCTCGACGACGTCCGCGCGCGCTGCCCCGGCCTGGAGGTCGAGTCGTGCTCGTCCGGAGGCGCGCGCGTGGACCTCGAGATCCTCGAGCGCACGGACCGCGTGTGGGCGTCGGACTGCATCGACGCCCACGAGCGCCAGCAGATCCAGCGCTGGACGGCGCAGCTCCTGCCGCCCGAGCTCGTGGGCAGCCACGTCGGCGCCGACCGCGCGCACACCACGGGCCGACGGCTCGACCTGTCGTTCCGCGCGGCGACCGCCCTCTTCGGGCACTTCGGCATCGAGTGGGACCTGTCGGAGGCGAGCGACGACGAGCGACGCGAGCTCGCGCTCTGGGTCGACTACTACAAGCGCGTGCGCGGGCTCGTGCACACGGGACGCGTGGTCCGCCGCTCGCTCGAGGGCGGCGACCTGTGGCTGCACGGCGCCGTCAGCCCGGACCGGCGCGAGGCGCTGTACGGGCTGACCCTCCGCGAGCGCCACGTCACCTGGCCCGCCGGCCGCGTGCGTCTGCCGGGCCTCGACCCGGACGCGACGTACGTCGTGCGGCCGGGCGGTCCCCCCGTGCTCCGGGGCGACGACCCGCGCACGACCCCGGCCTGGTGGGCCCACGGCACGCGCCTGAGCGGGGCGGTGCTCGGGTCGGTGGGCCTGAGCGTTCCCGCGCTCGACCCTGACCAGGCGGTGCTGATCCACGTGGAGGTGGAGGGATGAGCGACGCGACGACCGCGACGCGCCCGGGTGCGGCGGCTCCCGGCACCCGGCGTCGCTCCCGGGACCTGCGCGACCTGCCCGCCGCGCTGCTCTTCCTGCTGCCCGCGGGCACCGGCTTCGTCGTCTTCTTCCTGTGGCCCTCGCTGCGCGGCGTCTGGCTGAGCCTCACGGACTCGACCGCGTTCCGCACCGGCGGGTTCGTCGGGCTCGAGAACTACCAGCGGATGGTCGCGGACCCCGTCTTCTGGGACGCGTTCCAGGTCACGCTCTGGTACGTCGTGCTCAACATCGGCCTCCAGACCGTCCTCGCCGTCCTCCTGGCGGTCCTCATGCACCGGCTCACGCGCTCGATGGTGGTGCGCGGCATCATCCTCACGCCGTACCTCGTCTCCAACGTCGTCGCGGCGATGCTCTTCCTGATGCTGCTCGACTACCGGCTCGGGTTCGTCAACGAGGTGATCGAGGGGCTCGGCTGGGACCGCGTCATGTTCTTCGGCGACCAGGCGCTCGTCATCCCCACGATCGCGCTCGTGAACGTCTGGCGGCACCTCGGGTACACGGCGCTCCTGCTCTTCGCGGGGCTGCAGACCATCCCGGAGAACCTCTACGAGGCGGGTCGCGTCGACGGCGCGTCCGAGCTGCGCATGTTCCGCTCGATCACGATGCCGCTCCTGCGCCCCTACCTCGGGCTCGTGCTCATCGTGACGATGATCGGCTCGTTCCAGGTGTTCGACACGGTGTCCGTCGCGACGCAGGGCGGGCCGGCGAACGCCTCGAACGTCATCCAGTACTACATCTACGAGGTCGCGTTCAGCCGCGGCTACGACTTCGGGTACGCGTCGGCGATGTCGGTCGCGCTGCTCGTCGTGCTCGCCGCGATCTCCATCGTCCAGTTCCGGCTCACCCGGGCCAACCAGAACGACATGGCGTGAGGCACCGATGACCACCACCGCACCAGCGCCCGCCGCCCCCGTCGCGGACCCGACGCCCCCGCCGCCGCCGGCCCGCCGTCGTCGCCGACGCCCCACCGCGGGCCGCGTCCTCGGCTGGGCCGTCCTCGCCGTGCTCGTGCTGGCGACGCTCTTCCCGTTCTACTGGATGCTGCGCACCGCGCTGTCGACGAACGCCGCGCTGCCGGGCGGTGCCGCGGACCCGGTGCCGGTGGGGCTCAGCGCGGAGGGGTTCCGCCGCGCGCTGGGCCTCGCGAGCGTCGAGGAGTCGCTCGCGGACGGCGGCTCCGGAGCCTCGATGGACTTCCCGCGCTACCTGCTCAACTCGGTCGTGGTCGCGACCCTGGTGACCGTCTGCCAGGTGTTCTTCTCGGCGATGGCGGCCTACGCGTTCGCGCGGCTGCGCTGGCCCGGGCGCGACGCCGTCTACGCGGTGTTCCTGGCGGGCCTCATGGTGCCGACCGTCTTCACCCTGCTGCCGAACTTCCTCCTCGTGCGCGACCTGGGGCTGCTCGACACCCTGCCGGGCATCGCGCTGCCCACGATGCTCATGACGCCGTTCGCGGTGTTCTTCCTGCGGCAGTTCTTCGCCGGCATCAGCGTCGAGGTCGAGGAAGCCGCGAAGCTCGACGGTGCCGGGCGGTTCCGGACCTTCTTCACGGTCGTCCTGCCCATGGCGTCCCCCGCGGTGGCGACGCTCGCCGTGCTCACCTACATCACGGCCTGGAACGACTACCTGTGGCCGCTGCTCGTGAGCCAGTCCGACGGTTCACGAGTCCTCACCCTCGCGCTCGGGATCTTCCGGGCGCAGGCCCCGCAGTCCGCCCCGGACTGGGCCGGCCTGATGGCGGCGACGCTCCTCGCGGCGCTGCCGATGCTCCTGCTCTTCCTCGCGTTCGCGAAGAGGATCGTCAACTCGATCGGCTTCACCGGAATCAAGTAGCCGCTCGGCGGCAGGGGGCGTGCGGGTACGGCGGCCGTCGGACCCGACAACCATTCCGCACCATCGACGCGGATGTCTGCGAAAGGGAACAACGATGCGAAAGTCCGTCCACGTCGCCGTGGCAGGGTCCCTCGTCCTGGCGCTCGGCGCCTGTTCCTCGGGCGGCGGCTCGGGCTCGGGCGCCTCGGCCGACGAGATCTCCTACTGGCTCTGGGACTCCAACCAGGTGCCGGCGTACCAGGCGTGTGCCGACGCGTTCACCGCGAAGAACCCGGACGTCTCGGTGAAGATCGAGCAGTTCGCCTGGGACGACTACTGGACCAAGCTCACGGCGTCGTTCGTGGGCGGCTCGGGTCCGGACGTGTTCGTCGACCACCTGTCGAAGTACGGCGAGTTCGCCGCGCAGGGGCAGATCGTCCCGCTCGACGACCTCGTCGAGCGGGACGCGGTGGACACGTCCGTGTACGCGGACGGGCTCGTCGACCCGTGGCGGTACGCCGACGGCTCGCTGTACGGGCTCCCCAAGGACTGGGACACGACGGCGTTCTTCTACGACGAGCAGCTCGTGGCCGACGCGGGGTACACGGCGGAGGACCTGTGGGCCGCCGACTGGAACCCCGACGACGGCGGGACGTTCGAGGAGATCGTGGCCCACCTGACGGTCGACGCCCACGGCGTGCGCGGGGACGAGCCCGGGTTCGACGCGTCGGACGTCGCCGTGTACGGCCTCGGCATCAACCCGAACTTCGAGGAGACGGGTCAGATGCAGTGGGCCAACTTCACCGGCACGCTCGAGTGGGACTACCTGGACGAGAACCCGTGGGGGACGCGCTACAACTTCGACGACCCGGAGTTCCAGAAGGCCGTGGACTGGTTCTACGGGCTGGCGGACAAGGGCTTCGCCCCCGCAGCGGGCGTGTTCTCGGAGGAGACGCTCACCCAGATCGGCTCCGGCAGGGTCGCCATGGGCACCAACGGCTCCTGGGCGACGGGGTCGTTCAAGTCCCTCGACGGCATCAAGGTCGGCATCGCGCCCGGGCCGGTCGGTCCCACGGGCGAGCGCGCGTCCCTGTTCAACGGGGTCGCGGACTCGATCAGCGCGTCGTCCCAGAAGCAGGACGCCGCGTGGGAGTGGGTCGCGTTCCTCGGGTCCACCGAGTGCCAGGACATCGTCGCCGAGCACGCCGTCGTCTTCCCCGCGATCCCGAGCTCGGCGGACAAGGCTCTCGCCGCGTTCGACGCGAAGGGCTGGGACGTGTCCGCGTTCTTCAGCTACCGCGAGGAGGGGCGCACGTTCCTCCCGCCGATCACCGTCCGCGCCGGCGAGGTCAACGCGATCGCGTCCGTCGCGTTCGAGGACATCGCGCTCGGCAACGCCGACTCGTCGTCGCTCACCGCCGCGAACGAGCAGATCAACGCGGTGCTGGAGGACTGACCTCGCCCGAGGCCGGCGCCGGTGCCGCGTCCTGCGCGACGCCGTCCGCGGGCCGGGCGCTGCACGCAGCACCACCCCGTTCGCCGCGGCGCACGCCGGGCGACGGGTCCCGAGAGCCGTCCCGGCCGGGGCGGCGCCAACGAGCACGAAGGAGTGTGAGTTCGATGAGACAGCCGTTCCCCGCCCCGGACCCGAGAGGGACGAGGGCTCACCGCCTGCGCAGGGCGGCCGCCTCCGTCGGCCTGGTCGCGCTGACGGCCGGGGCGCTGGTGACCCCGTCCGTCACGTCCGTCGCCGCGGAGGACGTCGAGGTGCTGCAGGTCGACCTGTCCGCGTCCACGGGCGCGGTGCAGGGCGGGGCCAGCGGCATGCTCTACGGTCTCGGTGACGACGGCGTGCCGACGGACCCGATCGTCGCGGGCGCCCACCCGACGAACGTCACGCAGAAGGCGCCGCACGGTGCGCAGCACCCGAACGGCGACCCGCTGGACGTGGAGCGGTCGCTGTTCGAGAACGGCGGCGACTACCTCATGGTCAACATCCAGGACTACTACCCGGACTGGCCCTACAACGGCGGCCAGCGGCCCGAGGACTTCGACAGCTACCTCGACATCGTCCGCACGGTCGTGACGAGCATCGTCGAGGAGTCCGACCACCCGGAGCGGTACGTGTTCACGCCGTTCAACGAGCCGGACGGGATCAACTGGTACAGCGGCTGGGGCACGATGGGCGACACGTTCCTCGCCGACTGGGAGGCCGCCTACACGACGATCAAGGAGATCTACCCCGAGGCGAGGATCGCCGGTCCGGGGGACGCGTGGTGGCACGGCGAGAGCACCCGGGACATCCTCACGTTCGCCAAGGCGAACGACGTGCTGCCCGACATCTGGACGTGGCACGAGCTCGGCGTCGAGAACCTGGCGACGTTCCGCAGCCACCTCGCCGAGTTCCGGCAGATCGAGCAGGAGGTGGGAGTCGGCCCGCTGCCCGTGAACATCACCGAGTACGCGATGCGTCGTGACATGGGGGTGCCGGGCCAGCTGGTGCAGTGGCTGGCGATGTTCGAGGACGAGAAGGTCGACGCCCAGACCGCCTACTGGACGTACGCCGGCAACCTCAACGACAACATGGCCAAGAACAACAGCGCGAACGGCGCGTGGTGGCTGCTGAAGTGGTACGGCGACCTCACGGGCGAGACCGTCGAGCTGACGCCGCCGGCGCTCGACGTCGTGGACACGCTGCAGGGCATCGCCGCGCTCGACGCCGACGCGCGCCGGGCGACCGTCCTGTTCGGCGGCGGCTCGCGCGACGTGCGGGTCGAGATCGAGGGCGTCGACACGGACCTGCTCGGCGAGACGGTCGACGTGCAGGTCCGGCGCGCGGCGTTCTCCGGCCAGGAGGGCGAGGCGCTGGCCCCGCCCGTGGTCGTCGCCGAGCGCGTCGACGTGGTCGACGGCACGGTCACGGTCGACGTCCCGAACGGCGACCGCCACTCCGCGTACCAGGTGGTCCTCACGCCCGCGCTCGACGAGCAGCCCGTGGTCGACCCCACGTGGACCGCGCAGGTCCAGGCGGAGGCGACGCAGCTGTCCGGTCTGACGGTCGTGGACCGCCCGGCCGGTGACGCCTGGACGTTCGCGGCGTCGGGCGCCAAGGACGTCCGCGGCTTCACCTCGGCGTCCTCGTCCCTGACGTGGTCGGTGGACGTCCCGACGACGGGGACCTACCGGCTCTCCGTGATCGCCGCGGTGAACGGGCCGAGCGTCGGGCCGGGGTCGCACGCGCTGTTCGTGGACGGCGAGCAGGCCGGCACGATCCGCTACGAGGCGGGCTTCTCCGACGCGTACCGGGGCAAGGCCGAGGTCCTGGTGGACCTCGAGGCGGGCACGCGCGAGCTGTCGGTGCGCGCGAGCGCCGACGGCAGCACGCTCCTGCCGGGCGCGAACGTCGCGCTCGACCGCCTCGACCTCGAGCGGGTCGACGGCCCCGACACCACGGTGTACCCGGCGCACCTCGCCCGGCTCGACGGCACCGTCCCGTCGTACGACGGCGAGCGTCCCGGGAGCGTCGAGCTCCACGGCGACGCGACGGCGACGTTCTACGTCGCGGCCCGCGACACGGGGTACTACGACGTGACGCTCGACTACGCGGCGGACGCCCCGGCGTCGGTGGGGCTGCTGCTCAACGGTCGCGAGGTCGCCGGTCTCGGCGCCGACGCGCCGGGCGAGCGGACGTCGACCGCGCGGGTCCACCTCGCGAAGGGGATCACCGAGCTCACCGTGTCGTCGCCCGACGGCGTGCGGTTGACGTCGCTCACCACGGTGCGTGCCGCCGACGCGGACGACGCCGCGGCACCGGTCGAGGCGGAGGACGTCCTGGCGCTCGCGGGCGGGGCGCGCCTCGAGTCCGTGTCGCAGCCGACGGACGTGTCGGGCCTCCAGGTGGCGTGGCTCGGCGGCAGCGCCGAGAGCGTCGCCGTGTGGGAGCGCCCCGAGGGGCTCGGCGCCGGTCAGTACGACCTGGTCGTCCGGTACGCCAACGCGGAGAAGAACACCGGTCACGCGTACAACACGGACGTGGTGAGCCGGTTCCTGGACGTGACCGAGGAGGGCGGGTCCACGACGCGCGGCGCGTTCCGGCACAACTACTCGTGGAAGGGCTTCTGGACGCACACGATCGCGCTGGACCTCGCCACGGACGACGGTGCGCTGACGCTGGGCAACGCGACGGGCTGGGCGCCGAACCTCGACACGCTGGCGCTGGCGCCGCTCGTGCTCGACGTGTCGAACGAGGACCCGCAGACCGGCGTGGCGCTGGACGTCACGGTGCAGCCGCGGTGCCTCGCGGGCACGGCGTACCTCGCGGTCCGGGCGACGAACGGCGGGGACGCGCCGGTCGACGTCGCGGTCGACACGCCCTTCGGCGGCCGGGAGTTCGCGGGGGTCGCCCCGGGGGCTGCGGCGTACCAGTCGTTCTCGGCCCGGTCGACCGGTCTCGACGCGGGATCGGTGACGGTGACGGGCACCGCCGACGGCGGCAGCGGGTCGCAGGACGTCGCGTTCGACGCGCTCGACTGCGCCTGACCGCGCGCCCCCGCCGCGGCCGGTGCGGGCGCGTGGCGCCGTGCGGCCACCCCGTTCACCACACCTCCACAGGGTCTCGATCGGCCGGACGCCTCGCGGGCCGAGCGCTCACGTAGGGTCGGTGACCGTGCCCGCCGGACTTCTCGCCCTCCCCGCTGCCGCGACCGCGGAGCCCGCGCTCGACGGCGTCGCCGGGTGGGCGGTCGGCCTCATGGAGACGCTGGGCCCCGTCGGCGCCGCGATCGCGATCGCGCTCGAGAACCTGTTCCCACCGCTGCCGAGCGAGATCATCCTGCCGCTCGCGGGCTTCACCGCGAGCCAGGGCAGCTTCGGCCTCGTCGAGGCGATCCTGTGGACGACGGCGGGGTCGGTCGTCGGCGCGCTCGCGCTCTACGTGGTCGGCGCCGTCGTCGGGCGCGAGCGCACGCGCTGGATCGCGGAGCGGCTCCCGCTCGTCAAGGTCGAGGACGTGGACCGCACCGAGCAGTTCTTCCTCCGCCACGGCGGCGCGACGGTCTTCTTCGGCCGCTTCATCCCCATCTTCCGCAGCCTCATCTCGATCCCGGCCGGGGTCGAGCGCATGCCGCTGTGGAAGTTCGCCGCGCTGTCCGCCGCGGGCAGCGCCGTGTGGAACACGATCTTCGTCTACGCCGGGTACGCGCTCGGCGAGCGCTGGCACGTCGTGGAGCAGTACGCGGGCGTCCTGCAGAAGGTCGTGATCGCGGTCGTCGCCGCGGCGGTCGTGTGGTTCGTCGTGACGCGCGTGTGGCGCTGGGTCGACGACGACGCCGGCCCGGCCCACGCGCGCACGGGCCGCGGGGCGTCGGCTCGCGACGAGGGCTGAGACCCGGCGTCGTCGTCCCGGTGACCCCGCGCCCGCACGTCGGTGGACACGCCCGGCGACGTGGCGCTGACGGAGGGGCGGTGTGCGGGTTCGTAGCCTGACGAGATGGACCTGAGCCCCCGCGACACGCCGCTGGACGTCCACACGCTCGACGCGCTGCGCCGCCGCACGTCGGTGAAGTGGCGCGCGTTCGACCCGGACGTGCTGCCGCTCTTCGTCGCGGAGATGGACGTCGCGCCGTGCGAGGCGGTGGTGGACGCCGTGACCGCGGCCCTGCGCGCGGGCGACACCGGGTACGACGTCGGCACGACGTACGCCGAGGCGTACGCGCGGTTCGCCGAGCGCCGGTGGGGCTGGGCCCTCGACGCGGCGACGTCGCGCACGCTGCCCGACGTCATGGTCGCCGTCGTCGAGGTGCTGCGCGTGCTCACCGGGCCGGGTGACGCCGTCGTCGTGAACCCGCCCGTCTACCCGCCGTTCTACGGTTTCACGTGGAACGAGGGGCGCCGCGTCGTCGAGGCGCCGCTCGGCGCCGACGGGCGGCTCGACCTCGACGCGCTCGAGCGCGCGTTCGCCGACGCGACCGGCGTCGCCGCGAACGGTCGCGGACCCGGCAGCGGGCGCCGCGCCGTCTGGCTCGTGTGCAACCCGCAGAACCCCACCGGCACGACGCACGCGCCCGCCGAGCTCGAGGCGGGGCTCGCGCTCGCGGGGCGCTACGGGGTGCGCGTCGTCGCCGACGAGATCCACGCGCCGCTCACCCGGCCCGGGCTCGACGGCCGACCTACGACGACCCACACGCCGCTCCTCGCCGTCCCGGGCGCGGAGACCGCCGTCGCGATCGTCTCGGCGTCCAAGGCGTGGAACCTCCCGGGTCTCAAGGCTGCTGCGGCCGTCGCCGGGCCGGGGGCCGTGGACGACCTGCGCCGGATCCCCGAGGAGGCGAGCCACGGCGTCCAGCACGTCGCCGTGCTGGCGCACGTCGCGGCGCTCGACCACGGCGAGGCGTGGCTCGACGCCGTGCTCGCGGGCGTCGAGCGCAACGCGTGGCTGCTCACGGACCTGCTCGCCGAGCACCTGCCCGACGCCCGGTACCACCCCGGCGACGCGACGTACCTCGCGTGGATCGACGCGCGCGGCCTCCCCGGCGACGCGGGCCGCGACCCGCGCGCCTGGTTCCTCGACCGGGCGCGCGTCGCCCTGGAGGACGGGCGTCGGTTCGGGTCGGGAGGGGAGGGGCACGTGCGGCTCAACCTGGCGACGAACGTCGACGTCCTCACCGAGGCCGTCGCGCGCATGGGCGCGTCCCTGCGCGGGTAGCGCGCCGGTCCGGCCGGTCAGCGGTCGAGCGCCCGGTCGACCAGGCGGCCCACGGGGCCGGTGAGGAGGAGCAGCAGGAGCCAGAGCAGCCCGCCCGCGGGGACGAGCAGGGCGAGCAGCAGCGCGACGACGAGGAGCCCGGTCGGCACGAGCGAGTGGCGCACCCGGACGGAGCCGCGGACGTCGGCCCGCTCCAGCCCGGGGTGCCGTGACACGATCCACGCCATCGTCCCGAGGCACGTCGACACCACGACCATGGTCCCGACGTAGACCGCCACGGACGTCGGGTCGTCGTCCGACACGTCGGCGACGAGCTGCGCGGAGAACGGGAAGAACGCGATGCCGGCGATCCACACGAGGTTCACGACGAGGAGCGCGGGCGAGTAGTCCTGCAGCGACTCGAACAGCCGGTGGTGCACGACCCAGAACCGGCCGATCACCGCGAACGTGACGGCGAACGCGAGGAACGACGACCAGTGCTCCGCGAACACCTCGCGCACGGACGAGACGTCCTCGGTCGCCGCGAGGTCGACGAGCGGCAGGACGAGCAGCGTGATGGCGATCGCCACCGCCGCGTCGGTGAAGCTCACGACGCGGTCCAGTCCTCGTTGCGTCCGCGTGGTCGTCATCGCTCGGGGATCTCGTCCGGAACGTCTCCGACGAGGCTACGCGGAAGACCCGCCCCGCACCTGCCGGGCATGGGCAGCGCTCCCCATCGCGGCACGCGCGGGTGCCGCGTAGCGTCGGCGTGCGACCGTCCGTGACGAGGCTGTCGACGCGCGCGCGAGGGGACGCGCGGCTGCGAGAGGAGGCGGCATGAGCGGGATGTGGGGCGCCGACGTCCGAGCCCTGCGCGCGCTCGCCTCCGGGCTGCGGGCCGGCGCCGACACGCTGCGGACCCACCGCGCGCAGGTGACGTCCGTCGTCGACGCGGCCACCCGGTGGGAGGGCCCCGACGCCGCGGAGTTCCGCCGCGAGTGGGCCTCGACCCTCGGCCCGTCGCTCGCGAGCACCGCGAGCCTCCTCGACGCGGCGGCCGACCAGCTCGCCGCCGACGCCGACCAGCAGGAGTCCGCGAGCAACGACACGGGCGGCGGCCCCGGCGGCACCGGGGGGCCCGGGGCCGGTCCCGGCGGTGGTGCGCCGTCGCCCGTCGCGACGCCCACGCCCGGCGAGTGGGGGGCGATGGACGCCGCCGAGCGCGCCGAGTGGCTCGCGAACGCGAGCGACGCGCAGGTCGCGGCGCTCTACGCGCAGATGGTGCGCCTCGGCGTCGACCCGGACTCGCCGGGATTCGCCGACCTCGCCGTCGCGCACTGGACGCGCGTCGCCGCGGGGGAGGCGGGGTTCGACTTCGCCGACTGGGACCCGTCCGCCGGGGCGTCGGCCAACCGGGAGATCATCGAGGACGTCTACACGTACTACGGCGAGCTCTACCTCGACAACCCGTGGATGCAGTGGGCGGGGATGGCCGCGATGATCGGGCCGTCCTTCGCCGCCGGGTTCTTCGACCTCGACCAGATGCGGCAGGTCGCACAGGCCGTCGCCGCCGGGGCGGAGCACCTCCCGCCGGGCGTCGACCGGGCGGCGCTCGAGGCGATCGCGGAGATGTCCGACGCCGAGCTCGCGTTCTACGAGAACCAGTTCCTGTCGATGCAGCGCGAGATCTTCGTCGACCAGGCCGTCATGCACGAGGCGTACCTGTCCGGCGGCCTGGAGGAGATGGAGCGGCTGCTCGAGGCGGGCGTCATCGACGACGCCGCCTACCAGGCGTGGGCCGACGTCGAGGCCGGCCGCGCGGGCGACGCGCAGGCGCTCGCGGACGGCAACACCGCCCTGCTGTGGCGCGAGCAGAACCAGATCATCGCCGACGACTGGCAGACCATGCGCGACCACCCGGTCACGGGCGAGGCATTCACGTACCTCATGACGCTCGTGGGCGAGCCGTCCATCGAGGGCGCGGGGACGTACGCGCAGCACGACCCGTTCACGGTGCGCGTGGAGACGCCCGGCCCCGAGAGCATCGGTATCCCGTTCACCGGCATCTCGTTCGACAACCCCGTGCAGGGCACCGTGACGGTCGAGACGCCGTTCCCCGGGGGCAACATCGCCGACCAGGCGACGCGCTGGGACTACATCGCGAACGACACGCTCCCCGCGTACCAGGAGCTCATCACCCAGCAGCCGGACCGGGCGGCGGAGATCATCGGCACGGACGTGTCGGAGCGGATCGACGAGTACCGCCTCACCAACCCCGCACGCATCGGGCGCATCCTTGACAGACTGACCGAGTGGGACGTGGACGTGGACCAGTGAGCCCGGCCGGTGGGCGCGGGCGACGACGGGCGGCGGCGCGGGCCGCCGTCGTCCCCCTCCTGCTCGCCGGGTCGCTCGCGCTGACCGCGTGCTCGGTCTCGTTCGGCGGCCCGGACGACCCGGCCACGGGTGGGACGAGCACGGCGACGGGCGGGACGCCGTCGGGCGGCGGCGGGACCGGGACGACGATCGACGACATCGAGAGGGGCGAGACCGTGCGCTGGGACGTGAGCAGGCCGATCACCGCGGAGTCGGTGGGGCTGGGCGAGTCGATGGCCGTCGTGCAGGTGCCCGGCGGCGCCGCCGAGGTCGAGCTGGTCCTCCCCGACGGCACGTGGACGACGACGGCCGAGGAGCTGACGATCCAGCCCCGCCGCGGCTACGTGAGCACGATCAACGTGTTCCGCACCCTCTCCGGCGCGCAGGCGGTGCACGACCAGCTCGTCGCCGACGCCGAGGTCCTCGGCTTCCCTCGCTCGCAGGTCGACCGGTGGCTCGACGAGCTGCCCGCGTCGCTCGACGCCTCGCGCGCGGGGGGCACGCGCGAGCGCACCGGCATCAACGGGTCGAACGGCGACGTCGTGACGTCCGTCCAGATCAGCCACGAGCCCGGGCCCGGCGGCGACGAGAGCATCCGCCTCTGGTACGCCGTCAGCCCGGTCACCCCGGACTGACGCCGCCGCCGGGAGGCGCCGGACGTGAAGAAGCCGGGGACGAACGGGGCCGGTTCGCCCCGGACGTCCGGCACGTCCGGGGCGTCGGGTAGCGTCCCTCCCGTCCCGAACGGCACGGAGCAGGGGAGCAGCGAGTGAGCATCGGCGCGCACGACCACGGCCGGACGACCAGGCGAGGCCGGCGGGCTGCCCGCTGGGCGACCGCCGCGGCGCTCGCCCCCGTCCTGGCCCTGCCCCTCGCGGCGTGCACGCCCGACCGCCCGGAGGCGCAGGACGCCGCGGCCGCGCTGGCGCGGGGCATCGAGGCGGGTGACGTGACCGGCCTCGAGTTCCGCAACGGCGCGGCGAAGGACGTGCAGGGCCACCTCGAGGCGGTGCTTGAGCCGCTCTCGGCGTACGAGCGGACGGTCGAGGTCACGACGGTCGACGTCGTGGAGGAGGGCGACGAGGCCGGGGACCGCGCGACGGCGACCCTCGCCTACCGCTGGGACGTGGGCGGCGACCAGGCGTGGGAGTACACGACGACGGCGGAGCTGACGTTCGCCGAGCCCGGCAAGGGCGAGGACGGGCCCGGGGCGTGGGACGTCGTGTGGGAGCCGGACGTGCTCGTCCCCGAGCTCGGCCAGGGTGACCGGCTCGCGGTGAGCCGCGTGCCCGCGCAGCGCGCCGGCATCCTCGGTGCCGACGACGTCCCGATCGTCCAGGACCGGCCGGTCCTGCGCATCGGTGTCGACAAGACGCTCGTCGCCTCCGGCGCGTGGGACCGTGCCGCGCGCGAGCTCGCCGCCGTCGTCGGGCTGGACCCCGAGGAGTACGCGCAGCGCGTCGCGGCCGCGGGGGAGAAGGCGTTCGTCGAGGCGATCACGGTCCGGACGCAGGACACGGCGGGGATCGACGTCGAGGCGGCGCGCGCCGTCGCCGGGGTGCGCGTGGTCGACGACGAGCTGCCCCTCGCCCCGACGCGCGAGTTCGCGCGGCCCATCCTCGGGCGCGTGGGCGACGCGACGGCGGAGATCGTCGAGGAGTCCGAGGGCGCGATCGCCGCGGGCGACGAGGTGGGGCTCTCGGGCCTCCAGCGCCAGTACGACGAGCAGCTGCGGGGCGTCCCCGGCCTGTCGATCGAGATCGTGCCGAGCGAGAGCGACGCGGAGGGGGAGCCGACCGAGGTGTTCTCGGTCGACCCCCTGGACGGCACGCCGCTGCGCACGACCCTGCGGCCCGACATGCAGGTCGCCGCGGAGGCGGTGCTCGCCGGGCAGGGGCCGAGCGCGATCGTCGCGATCCAGCCGTCGACGGGCGAGGTGCTCGCCGCGGCGAGCTCGACGGCGGGGGAGGGCCTGTCCACCGCGACGACCGGCCAGTACGCGCCCGGGTCCACGTTCAAGGTCGCGACGACGCTCGCGATGCTGCGTGCCGGGCTCACGCCCGAGACGACCGTCGCGTGCCCGCCGACGATCACGGTGGACGGGCGCGAGTTCCAGAACGTCCCCGGCTACCCGACGGCCGCGCTGGGCGACGTCCCGCTGCGGACCGCGTTCGCGAACTCGTGCAACACCGCGATGATCGGGCAGCGCGACACCGTGACGCAGCAGGCCCTGCACGACGCCGCCGCGTCGCTCGGGCTGGGCGTCGAGGCCGACCTGGGGGCGCCCGTGTTCTTCGGCGACGTCCCCACCGACTCGCAGGGGACGGAGCACGCCGCGTCGATGATCGGCCAGGGCAAGGTCCAGGCGTCGCCGCTCGCGATGGCGACGGTCGCGGCGAGCGTCGCGGCCGGGCGCACGGTCTCGCCGGTCCTCGTGCACCCGGACGTGCAGACCGTCGCCGACGAGGAGCCCGCCGGGACGCTCACGGAGGAGGAGGCCGCGACGCTGCGCGGGCTCATGCGCGCCGTCGTCACCGACGGATCCGCCGCGATCCTCGCCGACCTCCCGGGCGAGGTCGGAGCCAAGACGGGGACCGCGCAGTACGGCGACGGGAGCCAGTCGCACGCGTGGATGATCGCGATCCAGGGCGACCTCGCGGTCGCGGTGTTCGTCGAGACGGGCGAGGGCGGCGCGGTCACGGCCGGCCCGCTCATGCACGCGTTCCTCGACATGCCGAACTCCTGACGGCCGCGGACGCGGCGCCCGGACCCGCGCGCCGGGCCGGGGAATAGGCGGCGGGGACGGCAGGTTGTGCATCAGCGGGTATGATCGGTTGCCGCGGGCGTCCGTCTGCCCGCGTCCAGCGAGAACCCACCGTTCCGGGAGAAGCCTTCGTGCTCGTCAGCGTGCCTGCCTGGCAGCTCACCCAGCGCCGCGACGTCGACCTCCGTCGAGTCGCCAGCGCGCTGTGTCGCTGACCCCACGTCGCCGCTGACGCCCTCCCGCCTCCGCACCCCGTCACCGTTCCCCGGGTCGCTCGCCGACCCGAGCCGCTGACGCGCGTGGCGCACCCGCACCGACACGACCGCAGCTCACCCGTGTGACCTGACGGCCGGCCCGGGTGCGCGCCACCGCCGGGCACACCTCGCGACGACGTCCCGAGCCCCTCTCCCGAGAGCGGGCGCTCGTGCGCCCGCGTCACCCCGAAAGGTCCCCCGTGTCCTCGACCCCCTCGTCGGCCCCCTCGTCGGCCGACCAGCAGCAGGTGAGCCAGGCCCCGGCCGCGGCGCCCGCGAAGAAGAAGCGCCGGTTCCCGTCGTTCAGCGTCCAGATCCTGCTCGGCCTCGCGGTCGGCGTCGCCCTCGGCGCCGTCGCGCTCGCGATGGGCCCGCAGGACGCGGACGGCGAGGTCCCGAACGGCCTGACGACGACCCTCGACACGATCGGCTCGTCGTTCGTCACGCTGCTCAAGGCCGTCGTGCCGCCGCTGATCTTCACCGCGATCGTCGCGTCGATCGCGAACCTGCGGACCGTCACCAACGCCGCGCGCCTCGCCGGCCAGACGCTCCTGTGGTTCGCCATCACCGCCGCGATCTCCGTGGCTGTCGGCATCGGGCTGGGCCTGCTCTTCCAGCCGGGCAACCGCGCGTCCGTCTCGCTCGACGCCGCGTCCGAGCCGGGCCGCACCGGCACGTGGCTCGACTTCCTCAACGGCCTCATCCCGGGCAACGTGCTGGGTCTCGGCGCGAGCACGCAGGTCGAGGTGACCGACGGCGGCGCGTCCGCGAGCACGTCGGTGAGCTTCAACGTGCTGCAGATCCTCGTCGTCGCGCTCGTCATCGGCATCGCGGCCCTGAAGTCGGGCAAGAAGGCCGACCCGTTCCTCGCCTTCAACCGCTCCGCGCTCGCGATCGTGCAGAAGGTGCTGTGGTGGATCATCCGCCTCGCGCCGATCGGCACCGCCGGCCTCATCGGCTACGCCATCGCGGCGTACGGGTGGACGTCGCTCGCGTCGCTCGCGTGGTTCGCCGTCGCGATCTACGTCGGCCTCGCGGTCGTGCTGTTCGTCGTCTACCCGGTCCTGCTGCGCACCAACGGCCTGAAGATCTCGAGCTACTTCAAGGGCGCCTGGCCCGCGATCCAGCTCGCGTTCGTCTCGCGCTCCTCGATCGGCACGCTGCCCGTGACGCAGCGCGTCACCGAGCGCAACCTCGGCGTCCCGAGCGAGTACGCGTCGTTCGCCGTGCCGCTGGCCGCGACCACCAAGATGGACGGCTGCGCCTCGATCTACCCGGCCATCTCGGCGATCTTCGTCGCGCAGATCTTCGGCATCGACCTGTCGGTCACCGACTACCTGCTCATCGCGTTCGTGTCCGTCGTCGGCTCCGCCGCGACCGCGGGCCTCACCGGCGCGATCGTCATGCTGACCCTCACGCTCTCGACCGTGGGCCTGCCGCTCGCGGGCGTCGGCCTGCTGCTGGCGATCGACCCGATCCTCGACATGGGCCGCACCGCGGTGAACGTCGCGGGCCAGGCGCTCGTCCCGACGATCGTCGCCAAGCGCGAGGGCATCCTCGACGTCGAGCAGTACGAGGCCGCCAGCGCGGAGGACCTCTTCGTGGACGAGGACGACGACGCGTCGTCCGAGGAGACCACCGGGGCCACGGCGACGGACGAGACCGCCGGTGCGACGCCGTCGGGCACCAAGGAGCCCGTGGGCGCCACCGCCTGACGCCGACCCGGCGATCGCCGTCGAGAACGACGTTGCTGCCGTCGTCCCCCGGGATGACGGCAGCAACGTCGTTCTCGGCGTCAGGGCTGGGTGCGCCCCTCGCGGAGCACGGCGAGGCGCGAGCGGTACTCCTGCTCGTCGATCTCGCCGCGCGCGTAGCGCTCGCCGAGGACCGCGACGGGGTCGGGGCCGGCGGTGCGCCACGCGCCGGGTCCGCCCGGGCCCCAGCCGCGGCGCGCGCGGCGGGCGACGAGGACGATCACGGACGCGAAGAGCAGGAACCACAGCAGGGGGAAGACGAACCACCACGGCCCGGGCCCCCAGCCGGCGTGCGCCACGTGCGCGACGGCCTCCGTGGGGACCACGGCGGCTCCGGTGAGTGCGGTGAGCATGACGACCTCCGGTGTCGGTGCGCCCCGCCGCGGGCGGGGACGGCCGCGATCCGGCCGCACCTCCAGGCTTCCCGGCGCGCGGCGTCGCGTCGTCAACCCGGCGTGCCGTCCCGCCTCGTCCCGGGGTGCCGGTCCGCGACGGCGGGCCGCGGGACGGCGTGCGCCGTCCGGCGCTCGTGCTCGGCATCGCGCGACGGCACGGCCTGCGGCTCCCGGGCGGCCGCGATCTGCGGCCCGTGCTCGACGGCCCAGTCCGCGAGCGCGGAGAGCGGGACGAGCAGGGAGCGTCCCAGCGGGGTGAGGTCGTACTCCACGCTCGGCGGGTTGGTCGGGAAGACCTCCCGACGGACGAGGCCGTCCTCCTCGAGCGTGCGCAGCGTCCGGGTGAGCATGCGCTGGCTGATCGCCTCGATTCCCCGGTGGAGCTCGTTGAACCGGTGCGCGCGCCGACCGAGCAGCACCATGACGAGGACCGACCACTTGTCGCCCACGCGGCGCAGCACGTCGGTCACCGCACAGCTCTCGTGCTCGTGCGCCGGGACGGGGCTGGGCAGCCGTGCTCGGACGACGGAGGGAACACCGGTGTTCGTTGCCGACATCAAACTGCCTTCTTCCGGTCGGGTGGGTCGCTGCTGACGATGGAGTGCGCACCGAGCGTCGCTCCCAGCATGCCCGCCACGTCCGAGGAGGACCATGTCCGAGAACCACCCCCGCCCGAGCACCGGGAAGCCCAAGGTCGTCGTCGTCAGCGGCGGCACCGACGGGATGGGCCGCGCGGTGGCGCTCGCCCGAGCACGGCTGGGCGACGAGGTCGTCGTCCTCGGCAGCAACCCCGAGAAGGGGCAGCGGCTGGTGGCCGAGGCCGAGCAGGCCGGCGCTCGGGGACGGGTGCACGTCGTCCGGGCGGACCTGTCCAGCATCGCGGAGAACCGCCGGGTGATCCGCGAGATCGCCGCCAGGCACGAGCGCGTCGACGCCCTGTGCCTCTTCGCCAACCGGCAGTCCCCGCAGCGCGTCGTGACGCCGGAAGGGCTGGAGCGCACGTTCGCGCTGTACTACGTCAGCCGCTACGTGCTCGGTCACGGCCTGGCGCCGCTCCTCGCCCGGAGCGCGTCGCCCGTGATCGTGAACGTCGCGGGAGTCGGGACGACGGCGGGCGGGATCCGGTGGGACGACCTCCGGCTGGAGCGCTCGTACAGCACCGTCGCCGCGCAGCTGCAGGCGGGGCGGGCCAACGACCTGCTCGGCGTCGCCTTCGCCGCCCGGCCCGACAACCCCGTCCGCTACGTGCTCTACCACCCCGGGTTCACGCGGAGCGGCGACCTCACGCCCCTGCCGTGGGCCGCCCGGGTCGCCCTCCGGACCGCGGCCGCGCTCGCCGCACGACCCGTCGCGGACGCCGTCGCGCCGGTCCTCGAGCTGGTCGACGACCCGCCGACCGCTGCGCTCACCGCGATCGACCGGGGCAGGCGGCTCCCGCTGACGCTGAGGACGCTCGACCCCGCGGACGCCGATCGGCTGGCCGCCGTGACACGAGCGCTGGTCGCGGCGGCGGAGGGGTCCGGTCACGAGGCAGACTCTCCCGGGGACGGGTCCGGCGCCGCGGACACGGCCCCCGACGTCCCGGACACCACGGCGCCTGCGCGGTGGCTCGGCGGCCAGCTCGGCGAGATCACCGCGCCCGGCTCGACGCCCGCTTCCTGACGCCCGAAGGAGATCGCCCGTGCACGTCACCGCCTCCGGTGAGCGAGACGCCCGCCCGCTGCTGTTCCTGCACGGCGGCGGGGTGGCCGGATGGATGTGGGGACCCACGACGGAACGCCTCCCGGACGACGTCCGGCTGCTGGTGCCCGACCTCCCCGGTCACGGGCGCAGCTCCGGCGAGGACTACGTCTCGCACTCCCGGACGGTCGACGACCTGGCCGGGATCGTCGAGGCCGCCACGGACCGACCCGTCACCGTGGTGGGGTTCTCGCTCGGGGCGCAGCTCGCGGTGCTGCTCGGCTCACGCCGCCCGGACCTCGTGGAGAAGGTCGTGGCCGTCAGCGCGCAGGCGGTGCCGACGAGGGCTCCCGGAGCGACCCTGGGCCTCCTCCGGCTGGCGGCGCCCCTGGCCAGGTACGAGTGGTTCGCCCGGGCGCAGGCCCGCGAGCTGCGGATCCCGCCCTCCCTCCAGGACGACTACCTGCGCACCTCCCGGGCCGTCTCGGTGCGGACGCTGTCGACCGCGGTGGGGGAGAACATCCGCTTCACCCCGCCGGACGGGTGGGCGCGGTTCCCCGGCGACGCGCTCGTGCTGGTGGGCGGGCGCGAGCGCCGCGTCATGCGGGACTCCGCCCGCACCCTCGCCGCCCTGCTCCCGGGCACCGGTCTGGAGGTCGTCGACGGGTGCGGCCACACCATCCCGCTCGAACGACCCGACTGGTTCGCGCGACGGCTGTGGGACTGGGTGACGCGGGCGCGGTGACCGGTCTCGTGCGGGCGGGTCACCCGGCCCAGCCCGGCCGCACGAGGCCGGACTCGTAGGCCGCGACGACGAGCTGGGCGCGGTCGCGCGCGCCGACCTTCGCCATGACGCGCGACACGTGCGTCTTCACGGTCGACTCGGACAGGTAGAGCGTCCCGGCGATCTCCTCGTTCGACAGCCCGCCCGCGACCTCGACGAGCACCTCGCGCTCGCGCGGCGTGAGGTCGCCGACGCCCGGAACGGGCCCGACGGTGCGCGTCGCGTCCGCGACCCGGGACAGCAGGCGCCGGGTCACCGTGGGCGACAGCAGCGCGTCGCCGCGGGCCGCGACGCGCACCGCGCGCACGAGGTCGACGGGCTCGGTGTCCTTGACGAGGAACCCGCTCGCGCCGCCGCGGATCGCGTCCGTCACGTACTCGTCGAGCTCGAACGTCGTGACGACCACGACGTGCACGTGCGACGCCGCGCGGTCGGCGACGATGCGCCGGGTCGCCTCCAGCCCGTCGAGCCCGGGCATGCGGATGTCCATGAGCACCACGTCGGGCAGGTGCTCGAGCGCGAGGCGGACGGCGTCGTCGCCGGTCGCGGCCTCGGCGACGACGCGCATGTCGTCCTCGGAGTCGATGAGCGCACGGAACCCGCCGCGCACGAGCGCCTGGTCGTCGGCCAGCACGACGTCGATCATGGTGCCTCCTCGGCCCGGTGCGGCGCCTCCTCGGGCCGTCCGGTCGTGCCCGGCGCGGGCGTCGTGCCCGGCCAGGGAAAGACTGCCCGCACCCGGAAGCCGCGTCCAGACCCTGCCGCGTCCGGCACGGGCCCGGCGTCGAGCGTGCCGCGCACGCTCTCGACCCGTTCGCGCATGCCGCGCAGCCCGTACCCCGGCTCGGCGCCGGACGACGCGGCGGCGCCGTCGTCCGTCACGGTCACCGTCACGGCGCCCTCCGGGCCGGGCCGCGCCCGCACCCGGACCTCCGCGCGCGTCGCGTCGAGCGCATGGCGCCGCACGTTCGTCAGCGACTCCTGCACGACGCGGTAGACGACGCCCGCGAGCCGGTCGGGCAGGTCGGCTGCGGCGTCGTCCACGTCGAGCACGACCGCGACGCCGCCCGCCTCCGCCTGCTGCACGAGCCGCGGCAGGGCCGCGAGGTCCCACGTCGGGGCGAGCGGGGCGCCGTCCCCGCCGTCGCCCCGCACCACGCCGAGCACCGCGCGCACCTCGTCGAGCGCCTCGGCGCTCGTCGTGCGGATCGCCGAGAGCGCGCTGCGCGCCTGGTCGGGGTCGCGGTCCAGCAGGTGCAGCCCGACGCCGGCCTGCACGGTGATCGCCGAAAGCGAGTGCGCGAGCACGTCGTGGACCTCGCGCGCGATCCGCAGCCGCTCGTCCGCGACGGCGGTGCGCTCCCGCTCGGCGCGCGCGACCCGGTCGGCCTCGCGCGCCGCCGCGATGCGGGCCGCCCGGTCGCGGACCGCCCCGGCGACGAGGAGCACGACGACGGTCCACGCCGTCCCGCCGAGCAGCGTCGCGCGCGGTGGCGAGTCCGGGCGCAGGGCCGCCGCCGCGACGACGGCGCCCGCGAGCAGCACGGCGCCGCCCCATGCCACGCGCCGCGCGCGCTCCGCCGGTCCGGTGAGGAGCACGCCCACGAGCACGCCGACCGGCCCCGCGAGGACCGGCCCCCACGCGTACCCGGCGACGAGGAAGACCCCGGCCGCACCGACCGACACGACGACGGCGACCGCCGGACGCGGGACGAGGAGCACGAGCGCGAGCGGGGACACGAGGAGCAGACCGACCGCGGCGAGGTCGAGCGGTCGCGCCGACGGCTGCCCGTGCGTCGCGCCGACCGTCCCGACGAGCGAGACCACCGCGAGCACCACGGCGAGGAACACCCGGGGGCGGCGACGGTCGAGCGGGCCCATGCGACGCACGCTACGCCGCGGCGGGCCGGGCCGCGTCCGACCGGGGTGCCGTCCGTCGTCGTCCTCAGGTGTCACACGCGTCCGCCGGCCGGTGTCTCATGCGCGTCCACCACCCCACACGGACCCATCAGGAGGAGACATGACGACACGAGTGCCGCCCACCGAGGTCACCGGGCTGTACGGCTCCGTGGTCAAGCGTGCGACCCGCGCGATGCTCGGGCACGTACCCGACTCGATCGGCGTGCTGTGGCACCACCCCGCGGTCTTCAAGGACCTCATGGGCGTGGGGCGGAGGTCGGAGAAGTGGGACCGCCTGGACCCGGACCTCGCGACGTACGCGGTGATGGCGTCGGCCGCGACGGTCGGGTGCGAGTTCTGCCTCGACCTGCACTACTTCCGGTCGCACAACGAGGGTCTCGACGAGGTCAAGGCCCGCGAGGTCCCGCGCTGGCGCGAGTCCGCCGTGTTCACGCCCGTCGAGCGACGCGTCATGGAGTACGCGGAGGCGATGAGCCAGACCCCGCCCGCGGTCACGGACGAGCTGTCGGAGGCGCTGCTCGCGGACCTCGGTCCGGCGGGACTCGTCGAGCTCTCCGCGCGCGTCGGGCTGATGAACGCCACGGCGCGGTCCAACGTCGCTCTCGGCATCCGGTCCGAGCAGTTCGCCGCGTCCTGCGGCCTGCCGCCGCTGCCCGCCCGCTCCGCGGGCGCCGTAGGGTCGGACGCATGACGGACGACCCGTTCGTCCGCCACCGCAGCCTGCTCTTCACCGTCGCCTACGAGCTGCTCGGCTCGGCGGCCGACGCGGAGGACGTCGTGCAGGAGACGTGGCTGCGGTGGGCGGACGTCGACCACGCCGAGGTGCGCGACCCGCGCGCGTACCTCGTGCGGATCGTCACGCGGCAGTCGCTCAACCGGCTCCGGACCCTCGCGCGCCGCCGCGAGGACTACGTGGGGGAGTGGCTGCCGGAGCCCCTGCTCACGACGCCGGACGTCGCGGAGGACGTCGAGCTCGCCGAGAGCGTCTCGATGGCGATGCTCACCGTGCTCGAGACGCTCGGGCCCACGGAGCGCGCGGTGTTCGTCCTGCGCGAGGTGTTCGACGTGCCGTTCGACGAGATCGCCGAGGCCGTCGGCAAGTCGCCGGCTGCGGTGCGGCAGGTCGCGCACCGGGCGCGGGGCCACGTCGCCGCGCGCCGCCCCCGCGTCGCGGTCGACCGCACGGAGCAGCAGCGCGTCGTCGAGCGGTTCCTCGACGCGGTCCTCTCGGGCGACCTCCAGGGGCTCCTCGACGTGCTCGCACCCGACGTCGTCGCCGTCGCCGACGGCGGCGGTCTGGCCCGGGCGGCACGCAGGCCCGTCGTGGGTGCCCGGCGCGTCGCGACGGCACTCCTGGCCGGGCTGCGCACGTCCCCGGGCGCGGTCACGGTCGAGCCCGTGTGGATCAACGGCTCGCCCGGGTTGCGCCTCGCGCTCGACGGCGAGCTGGCGACCGCGGTCGCGGTGACGGTCGAGGACGGCCGGATCACGCGCCTGTTCGCGGTGGCGAACCCGCACAAGCTCGGCGGGGTCGAGGAGGCGGCCGCGCTGGCGCGGTGAGCGGCCCGGCCGTCGTGCCTAGGCGTCGCCGCGCGCCGCCGCGAGCACGACCGGGTCCGCGCAGCCGCGCGCGAACCCGGCGATGCGCCGGTCGATGTCCCGGCCGAGCACCCACGACCCGACGCGCTCGGCGACCGGGGCGAGCCAGCGGGGTCGGCAGCGGAAGCTGTACCGCCACGTCGCGCGCGTGCCGCCGCCGGACGGGTCGGGCGCGAACCGCCAGCCGCCCGCGAGGTTCTCGAAGAACCACGAGCCGCGCACCATGCGCATCCCGACGTTGGTCGGCGGGTTGTAGGAGACGTACTCGCTCACCATCGACAGGCCGCTGCGGTGCCGGGTGAACGTGCGCACGCCCTTCGCGGGCGCGGTCGCGCCGTCCAGGAAGCGCTGGTGCCGCACGAACGGGTCCCAGCGCAGCCGGACGTCACCGGTCGTCTGCGAGACCGCGAACGCGGTCGCGGGGTCGACGGGGACCACGAGCGAGGACTCGACGACGGGCATGGTCGGATGCTCCCACGCGCCGCCTCGCCCCGCGCGCACGAGACCTCCGGGAACGCGCGAGCGGCCCGTCCCTCGACGAGGGACGGGCCGCCCGGACCGCGGCGCGGGGCTCAGGACGCGAACGCGTACCCGGCCTCCTCGCACTGCGCGCGGAAGGCGTCGAGGGACTCCTGGAGACCGGCGGTGGAGATGGTCTCACCCTGGACGGCGGCCTCGAACGGCGCCTTGATGCCGTTGAGGTTCTCCTGGAGCTCGGGGTCCGCGAAGTTCTGGACGGCGACGAGGCGCTCGCGCGTCGTGTAGATCGCGGCGGCGGCCTCCTCGTCCTCGGGGGTCTGGAGGAGCGGCGTCGTCTCGGCGACGAGGCGCTCGGTGGAGTACTCGCCGCTGTAGAACGTGTTGCACGTGGTCGTCACGGCGACGACGGTGGGCGTCACCTCGGGGGCCGCCTCGGTCGTGGTCGTGGTCTCGGGGGTCGCCGCGTCGTCGCTCGCCGGGTCGGTCGGCGAGGCGCAGGACGCCAGCAGGAGGGCACAGGAGAGCGCCGCGGTAGCGGCAAGAAACTTACGCATGCTAACGATTGCACACCGTCCCGCACGGGCGGCGCAAGAAAATAGGGCGGGGCACGGTGCCCGACCCGCGAGAACTCGCCGATCACCCAGAGGCCTTGTGCTCAGCGTCACAACGTCCGGGAACCGCCGCGGGCTCAGGGGACGTCGAGCACGACCTTGCCCCGGACGTGGCCCTCGGCGACGCGGCGCAGCGCGCTCGCGGCCTCCGCGAGCGGGTACCGGGCCGAGATCTCGGCGCGCAGGCGCCCGTCCTCCGCGAGCGCGAGCACCTCGTCCAGCGCGCCCTTCGCGTCCACCTTGTCCACGATCCCCGCGGCGCGCGACTCCTGCGACCCGACGATCGTCACCGCGCTCGGCGGGTCGTCGGGGGAGGCGGGCGCGAGGGCCTCGCCGAGCAGCGCGACCGTCGCGGCGACCGTCTCGGGCGTGCCCACGAGGTCGACGACGACGCTCACCTCGTCGAGGCCGTCCGGCAGCGCGCGCACGGCCTCCACGAGCCCGGGTCCGTAGGCGACGGGCGTGGCGCCGAGCCCGCGCAGGTAGTCGTGGTTCGCGGGCGACGCGGTGCCCACGACACGCGCGCCGAGCGCGGTCGCGATCTGCACCGCCGCCGAGCCGACCCCGCCGGCCGCGCCGTGCAGCAGCACGACGTCGCCCTCGCCGACGTCGGCCTGGACGAGCGCGGAGAACGCCGTCGCCGCCGCCACGGGCAGCACGGCCGCCTGCTCCGGCGGGACGGACGCCGGCGTGCGCCGCACGTGGTCGGCGCGCACGAGGGAGAGCTCGCGCTGCGCCCCCGTCCCGTGCCAGACGACCTCGTCGCCGGGGGCGAGGTCGGGGACGTCGGGTCCTACGGCGTCGACCACGCCCGCGGCCTCGAACCCCAGCACGCCGGGCACACGGCCCCCGAACGCCCCGGCGAGCCTCTTGACGTCCGCCGGGTTGACCCCGACGACGCGGTTGGCGACGCGCACCTGCCCGGGACCGGGCTCGGCCACCGTCTCGTCCTGGACCCGGAGGGACTCCGGGCCGCCGAAGGCCTCGAAGACCACGACCGTGCTCATGCAGACCCCCTGTGGTCTCGCCGTGGGACGTCGGTCGCGCGCCGCGGGGGCGAGACCGGGCGGCGGGCCCGGGGCGGCCGGGCGGGTTCCACTCTTCCATCCGGCGCCCGTCGCTGTCATGCTCCGGGCACGGGCAGGAGTCCCCACGCGGGGCGGTTTCACCCTGTCCACGACGTCGGGGGGAGCGGCATGACGGCAGGTCCGGACGACGCAGCAGGAGCCGGTGACGCGACAGGTCGCGGCGCCGCGGGTCGCGACGCGGCCGTGCGCGAGCGCCTGCTCGCGGTGCGCGCGGAGGCGACGGGACGGCTGCGCGCGCTGCGCGCCGAGGTCGAGGGGATCGTCGAGGCCTCGCGCGACTCCAACGCGGACGACGAGCACGACCCCGACGGCGCGACCATCGCGTTCGAGCGCGCCCAGGTCGACGCGCTCGCGCGCGACGCCGCGGCACGGGTCGAGGAGGTCGACGCCGCGCTCGCGCGTCTCGACGCCGGCACCTACGGCGTCTGCGCGTCGTGCGGGCGACCCATCGCGGAGGGCCGGCTCGAGGCGCGCCCGACGGCGCTGACGTGCGTCGCGTGCGCCGCCGTGCGGTGACGACGACGCGCGCGACGTCAGCGGTCGGAGAGGAAGTCGCCGCCGATCCCGGCCTTGGTCTCGAGCAGGTCGCCGGTGTCGCCCACGACGACCCAGTTGGGCCCTGCGAGCGCGGCCTGCTCTTCCTCGGAGGGCTCGACGGGCAGGAGGCGGAGGAACTCGGCCTCCTCCACCCCGCCGGCGAACACCGCGAGGAGCGTCGTGTCGTCGCACGTGCCGAGCTCGACGTCGGGCGTCCCCGAGTCCTCGGGCACGAAGGACAGGCAGGCCAGGCCCGCGGTCGTGGCGGCCTCGTGGAGCGCGTCGAGCGAGTCGTACTCGACGTCCTTCTCCCCGGGGCCGGGTCCGGAGCACGCGGCGACGGTGCCGACGACGGCGAGGAGGGCGACGGCCGGGCCGGTCACGGCGCGGCGGGTCGAGGGTCCGGTGCGCATGACTCGATGGTCCGCCGCCGTCCCGGATCGCGCCACGCGAGCCGGGACGACGACGGCCGCGCGGTGGGTCAGTCGCGGAAGCGCTCGCCCCGCTCGACGACGCGGCCGGCGCCGCGGCCGCCGTCCGCCGCCGGGTCCCACGTGTAGACCTCGGTGCCCGTGACGAGCACGTGCTCGGCGCGGGCGTTGACGTCGAGGGGGTCGCCCGACCAGACGACGACGTCGCCGTCCAGGCCCGGCGCGAGCGCGCCGACGCGGTCGTCGAGGCCGAGGAACGCGGCCGGGTTGACCGTGAGCGCGCGCAGCGCGGTGTCGCGGTCGAGGCCCTCCTTCACCGCGAGCGACGCCTGGTGCACGAGGAAGTTGATCGGCACCACGGGGTGGTCGGTCGTGATCGCGACGCGCACGCCCGCGCGGGCGAGCGCCCCGAGGTTCGCGATGTCGCGGTTGCGCAGCTCGATCTTGGAGCGCGACGTGAACAGCGGGCCGAAGATCACCGGGACGTCGCGCTCGGCGAGCACGTCCGCGACGGCGGCGCCGTCCGTCCCGTGGTTGACGACCAGCTTGTAGCCGAACTCGTCCGCGAGGCGCAGCGCCGTGGCGATGTCGTCCGCGCGGTGCGTGTGCTGGTCCCAGTAGAGCTCGCCCGCGAGGACGCGCGCGAGGGTCTCCTTGGCGAGGTCGCGGTCGAACGGCTCGCCCTTGGCCTCGGCCGCGTCGCGCTTGGCGGCGTAGTTCTGCGCCTCGACGAACGCGGCGCGGATGACCTTCGCGACCCCGAGGCGCGTGGACGGCGTCTTCTTCTGGTCCCCGTAGACGCGCTTGGGGTTCTCGCCGAGCGCCGACTTCACGGAGACCGACTCGCGGATCACCTGCTCGTCGACGGTGCGGCCGCCCCACGTCTTGATCGCGACCGTCTGGCCGCCGATCGGGTTGCCGGATCCCGGCTTGACGACGGCGCTCGTCACGCCGCCGACGAGCGCGTCGCGGAAGCCCTCGTCCTCGACGTTGATCGCGTCGATCGCGCGCAGCGCCGCGCCGTTCGGGTCGGTCATCTCGTTCGTGTCGTTGCCGGCCCAGCCCTCGGCCTCCTCCATGACGCCCATGTGGGCGTGCGCCTCGACGAACCCGGGCAGCACCCAGCGGCCGCCCGCGTCGAGGGTCGGGACGCCGTCGGGCACGACGACGTCCGCGCCGACGGCCGTGATGATCCCGTCCTCGACGAGGACGGTCCCGTTCTCGATCGGGTCGGAGGCCACGGGCACGACGTAGCCGTTCACGACGGCGACGCTGCGACGGGAGGTGCGGGGGAGGGCGCGGGCGGGGTTCGGTGAGGTCGTCATAGGCCCATCATCGCCCCGGGCAAGCGTCGCCGTGCGCACCGCGTGAGGGGCGCGGCCCGCACTCGTGTACCCTGGAGGTCGCGCTCGCGTCGTAGGACCCCGTTCCACGACGCCTCTTCGGTCCTCAGCATCGGAGCACGGACCGCGCGCACCGGGCAGCAGACGCTGCCACCGACGATTCTCCGCCCCACGGTGTGGCGGAGCGAGAGCAGACAGCATCCTTTCTTCCACCCTTGTCCATCCCGGGCCGCGTGACGACCTCGGGACCGCCTCCGCGGTCACGACCGTCCCCGCACCCGACCTCGTGCTGCGCCGCGCCGACGACGACCTGTGGGTCGCGACGGCGGACGGCGAGTACGCAGGTCTGGTCACCCGGCGTCCCGACGGCTTCCAGGTCCACGACCGCTTCTCGCGCCCCGTGACCGTCGTCGCCGTCCTCGATCACGCGCGGCGCCACCTGGCCGCCCCGCCCGGCCGCCCGGCAGAACGCCGGGACGGCCCCCACACCCGTCGGCGCCCTGCGGGGCGCGGCATCCGGACCCGCGCTCGCGGGACCGTCGTTTCAACGAGAGAAGACAGCACCATGGCTACTGGCACCGTGAAGTGGTTCAACGCCGAGAAGGGCTTCGGCTTCATCGCCCCCTCGGACGGCACCGCCGACGTGTTCGCCCACTACAGCGAGATCCAGTCGAGCGGTTACCGCTCGCTCGAGGAGAACCAGAGCGTCTCGTTCGACGTCACGCAGGGCCCCAAGGGCCCGCAGGCCGCGAACATCCAGGCTCTGTGATCTCCCGCCCGCCCGGCGCGCAGCGCCGGCGCGGGTGACGGAACACCCTGGAGGGCCGCGCCTCGGCGCGGCCCTTCGGCGTCCCCGGGCCGCGCGGCGCCCGCTCGTCCTGTGGGAACCGGCTCCCACGCCCACTAGGCTCACGAGCGCACCACCGCACCGCGCGCGAAGGAGCCCGCATGCACGTCGTCGTCGGTCTGTTCCGGCTGTTCCTCGTCGTCCTCGCCCTCGTCGGGACGCGCGCCATCTGGCGTGACGGCGACATCGAGGGCCTCGTCTACTTCACCAACCAGACCGGGTTCCTCATCGCGATCGTGTTCGCGTGGGCGGGTGTCGCGTCGCTCCTGCGCCGGCGGCAGCCGCCCGGGTGGTTCAAGGGCGCCGTCACCCTGTTCGCGGCGATCACCGGGCTCGTCGCCAACCTCGTGCTCGCGCCCGAGGACCCCGACGCCCCGGCCGTCTTCCTCGGCCTCACGGACGGCCAGATCGAGCACGAGCTCCTGCCCGTCGCCGTCTTCGTCGACTTCCTGCTGCTCGACGCGCACCGCCGCCTCCGCGGACTCGACGCCGCGCGCTGGCTGCTGTACCCGCTCGCGTACTTCGCGTTCACCACGATCCGCGGGTTCGTCAGCCCCGGCAGCGCGTACCCGTACGGGTTCGTCGACCTCGACGCGCTCGGGTGGACGGGGCTGCTCGTCAACGTCGTGCTCTACGGGGCGGGCTTCTTCGTCCTCGGGCTGCTGATCGTCGGGATCGACCGGCTCCTGCCCACCGGCCCCCTGATCGGCCGGTACCCGGAGCGCTCGCCCGCCGCCCGGTCCGAGACGCCCGAGGCGGCGGGCGCAGGGGGCGCCGACGCGTCGCGCTAGGGTGGCCGACGTGCTCTCCCCGGTCGTCGGTCCGCTGCGCGTCGCCCGCGCCGCGCTCGCGGCGACCCTCGTCCTCGCGCTGAGCGCGCTCGCGCACCGCGTCGCCGGCGGCGCCCTCCCGGACCCGCTCGTCCTCGCCGCGCTCGCCGCGTTCACGCTCGCGGGCACGACGGCGGCCGCGCGCGTGCGCTTCACGCCCGCCCGGCTCGTCGCGCTCCTCGGCGGCGCCCAGCTCGCGCTGCATGAGGCGCTCGCCGTCCTCGCGCCCGGGTCGTCGTGCACGCCGTCGACGGCCACGTCGGGTCACGGCGGGCACGTCGCTGCGGTCGGCGAGGTCGTGTGCGCGGCTCCCGCCGCGGTGCCGGGCCTGGGCGCGGGGTCCGCGGTCGCGCACCCGGAGCACCTCGCGACGTCGGGCACCGCGGGCGCGTGGATGGTGGCCGCGCACGCGGTCGCGACCGTCGTCCTGGCCCTCGTGCTCGCGCACGGGGAGCGAGCGCTCGAGCGGTTCCTCGCCTGGGTGACGCCGCGCACCGCGCCCGCCCCCGTCCCGGTCCTCGCGCCGACGGGGCCGCGCCGCGCGGTCCCCGAGGACGCGCCGCGCCCGCCCGCCGCGTGGCAGCCCCGCACCGCCCCGACGCGTGGGCCGCCGTCGCCCGCCGGCCCGTCGGGAGCACTGCTGCTGCGCCCCCTCGCCGCGTCCTGACGCGGCACCCGACGAGGCCGACCCGGCGACGGCCGGGACGCTGGGCACCACCCGCGCGGCACCGCCGCGCCTCGGACGGAAGAACCTCATGACGCTCTCCCTGCGCCGACCCACGTCGGCCCTGCCCGCCCTGCTCGCCCTCGTCGCCGCGCTGGCCCTCGGACTGACCGCCGTGCTCACGACGCTCACCGCCGGCCCGGCGTCCGCCCACGACCGGCTCCTCACGTCCGACCCCGCCGACGGCGCGCAGCTCGCGACGCCCCCGACGGCGATCACCCTGACGTTCAACACCGAGCCGCTCCCCGTCGAGCCGCAGGTCGTGGTCACGGACTCCGCGGGGACGGTCGTCACGCAGGGCGCACCGGCGATCGACGGCACGACGGCGACGCTCGCGCTCGACCCGGCCGTCGCGCTCGGCGGCGACACGTACTCGGTCGCGTGGCGCGTCGTGTCGTCCGACGGCCACCCGATCGAGGGCACGTTCGCGTTCACCGTCGCGGCCCAGCCGGAGGCGCCCGCGACCGAGGAGCCCGCGACCGACGACGCGACGCCCGAGGAGACCGCGACCGCCGAGCCCTCCACGGACGCGAGCGACGCCGACGCCTCCGCCGGGTCCGACACGCCCACCGAGGACACGGCGTCCGAGGGCGACGGCTCGTCCTCGCTCGTCCCCGTGCTCGTGGGGCTCGGGGCGCTCGTCGTCGCGGCGGCCGTGGTCGTCGTGCTCGTCCTGCGCCGTCGGGGCGCCGGGACCGACGACGCGGCGCACGACCCCGAGGACTGACGGTGCCGGCGCACGCCGCCCGCCCCCGCACGGGGAGGGCGGCGCCGGACCCTGTCGCGACGCAGCGGGCTCCCGCTAGGGTGCGTCCGTGACGTCGCCCGGAGCGGGGGTGCTCCGCGGCGTGCGGGTGCTGCTGCTCGCCGCCGCGGTCGTCGGGCTGTCCGTCGTCGCGCACGGCCTGGCCGGAGGGGCGGACCCCGGAGCGGTCCCGCTGGGCGTGCTCGCCGTCCTCACCGCCGTCGCGGTGCGACCCCTCACGCGGCGCCAGGTCGGGCTGCCGCGGCTGCTGGGACTGCTCGGTGCGGGCCAGCTCGTGCTGCACGTCGTGTTCGAGCGCTGCGCCGCGCTGTCCCCGTCCGGTGCGGCCGTGCACGCGCACGCCGCGTCGCCCCTGACGATGCTCGGCGCGCACGCGGTGGCCACGCTCGCCGTCGCGGTCGTCCTGCGCTACGGCGACGCCGTCCTGTGGCGCCTGTGGACATGGCTCACCGGGTGCCGGGTCCCCGGCCGCCCGCGGAGCGTCGTCGTCCGCACGGCCGCACCGGTCGTCGGCGTGCTGCCTGCGGTGCGCGACCTGCTCGTGCGCGGCGCCGCGCCCGGGCGAGGTCCCCCGCTCGCGGCCTGACCCCTCGACGCCCTCCCGGACACCTCCGCGGCGTCCCGCTCCGGCGCGCCCGCGCGCCCGTGCCTCCTCGCCGCCGGCCGGCTCCGCCGACACCGCGGCGCGGCACGCCGTCGTGCCCGCGGCCGGAGCCCCGACCTCCTTCTCCCCGAAAGGCACCACCATGCGAAAGACCCTGCGCGCCGTCGGCGCCGCCTCCCTGACCGCCGGACTCGTCGTCGTCGGCGCGGGCGCCGCGAGCGCCCACGTGACCGTCACCCCGGACACGACCGAGGCGGGCGCCTACGCCCTGCTCACCTTCGGCGTCCCGCACGGGTGCGGCGACTCGCCGACCACCACGGTCTCGATCCAGGTCCCCGAGCAGGTCGTCACCGTGACCCCGACGGTCAACCCGGGCTGGGACGTCGAGAAGGTCATGGAGGACCTCGCCGAGCCCGTGGACGACGGGCACGGCGGCCAGTACACCGAGCGCGTCGCCGAGGTCGTCTACACGGCGAGGACCCCGCTGCCCGACGGCTACCGCGACGCCCTCGTGCTCTCGCTCAAGCTGCCCGACGCGGCGGGCGAGACCCTCGTGTTCCCGACCGTCCAGGAGTGCGCCGAGGGCGAGAGCGCCTGGGTGCAGGTCCCGGCGGACGGCGAGGACGGGCACGACCTCGAGCTCCCCGCGCCGCTGTTCACGCTGACGGCCGCCGAGGGCGACGGGCCCGACGACGCGGCCGAGCCCGTCGCGGACGGATCTGGCTCGGACGGGTCGGAGGACGCCGCCGCGGGTGCGTCGGGTGACGCCGTGTCCGCGGGCGCGGCCGCCGGCCCGGCCCCGGCGCTCACGTGGACGGCGCTCGTGCTCGCGGCGGCCGGCCTCGTGCTCGGCGCGCTCGGGTTCGTGCGCTCGCGCCCGCGGGCCTGACCCGTGGGCCGCCCCTCGGTGCTGCGCCGGGTGGTGGCCGTCGTCGTCGGTGCCGCGGCCGCGGTCCTGCTCGCGATCCTCGCGAGCGGCCCGGCCGCGGCCCACGCCGTCCTCGTGGGCACCGACCCGCAGGACGGCATCGTCCTCGACGCGCCCCCCGACGCGCTGACCATCACCTTCAACGAGCCGGTCCAGGTCGTCCCCGGCGGCACGACCGTGCTCGCGGCCGACGGCTCGCCCGTCGACGTGGACGTCGCCGCGGTGGACGACGCGCTCGTCGTCACCCCGGCCGCGACGCTCGACGACGGCACCTACGTCGTGAGCTGGCGCGTGGTGTCCCTCGACACCCACCCCGTGGCGGGCGCCTTCACGTTCTCGGTCGGCGCGCCGAGCGCGACGTCCGTCGAGGCACGTGTGGCCGAGCCGACGGCGGCGCTCGTCGCCGTGCGCGCGCTCGACCAGGCGGCGGTCTACGCCGGGACGTTCCTCGTCGCGGGGCTCGCCGCGTTCGAGCTCCTCGTGCTGCACGTCTCCCCGGGCGCGGCCCCCGTGCTGCGGCGCCGGCTGCAGCGCGTGCGGGGCGGGGCGTCCGCGGTCGCGGCGATGGGGCTCGTCCTCGCGGTCCCGCTCACCCCGGCGTGGCAGGCAGGCGCCGGACTGGGCGCGCTCGCCGACCCGGCGACGTGGGCGGCGGGGCTCGCGACCGACTCGACGCTCGCCGGCGCGCTCGGCCTCACCGGCCTCCTCGCCGCGACGCTGCTCGCCCCGCGTGCGGCGCGCGAGACCCGGGCTGCGTGGCCCGCCGGCGTCGTGCTCGGCGCGTCCGCGCTCGCGCTCGCCTCGCTCGTGCTCGTCGGGCACACGCGCACGTACGGTCCGCCGTGGCTCGTCGTCACGGCGGACGCGCTCCACGTCGTGGCCGGGGCGGTGTGGCTCGGGGGCGTGCTCGGTCTCGCGCTCGTCCTCGCGCCGTCCGCGCACGTCGACCCCCGGCGCGCGGCGATCACCGTCGCCCGGTTCTCGGCGCTCGGCGGGTGGGTCGTCCTCGCGCTGGCCGTGACCGGGACGGTCCTCGGGTGGCGCGTCCTCGGCTCGCTCGACGCGCTCGTGTCGACGGCGTACGGCCGGTCCCTGCTCGTCAAGGTCGGTCTCGCGGTGTGCCTCGTCGGCGTGGCCGCCTGGAACCGCTACCGGCTCGTGCCGGCGGTCCGGGGACGCGGACCGGCGGGCGGGCCGACCGGCGCGACCGCGCGCCGTCGTCTCGGCCGGACGGTCACTGCCGAGGCCGTGCTGCTCGCGGTCGTGCTCGCCGTCACCGGTCTCCTCGTCTCGCGCAGCCCCGTCGTCGTGACGGACGCGGACACCGGAGAGCCTGCGGCACCGGCCGTCGAGGTGGTCGACGAGCTCGGTGACGGGACGCTCCGTGCGCGGGTCACCCCCGGGCAGGTCGGCGTCAACGCGCTCGAGATCGAGCTGCTCGACGCCGACGGGCAGCCCCTCGAGCCCGTCGCCGTGCCCGAGCTGACGACGACCCTCGCCGACCCGGCGCTCGGTCCGTTCGCCCGACCGCTCACGCGGACCGGGACGGGCACCTACGAGGCGACGCTCGACCTGCCGATGGCCGGCGACTGGACCCTCCACGTGAGCGTCCGGACGTCCAAGTACGAGAACCCGATCGCCGAGATCCCCGTGGAGGTGTCCTCATGACCGGTCCCCGGCGGGCCCGCAGGGCCCGGTTCGGCACGCGCGCCACCCTCGCGGGCGTCGCCGTCGGCGCGCTCGCCGCGCTGACGGCCGTCCCCGCGGCGGCGCACGTCCTCATCGAGACGGTGGACCCCCACGGCGACGGGACGTCGACGCTCACGTTCACGTTCGACCACGGGTGCGACGGCGAGCCGACCGACGCCCTGCGGCTCACGCTGCCCGAGGGCGTCGAGGCGCTCGCCGCCGGCCAGCCCGACGGCTGGGTCTCCGACGTGTCCGACGACGCGGTGGTGTGGACGGGCGAGCCCGTGCCCGACGGCGAGCGGGCCGCCTTCACGCTCGACGTCCGGGTCACGGGCGCGGTGGGGCAGGCGTTCGTCTTCCCGGCCGTCCAGGAGTGCCCGTCGGGTGCGTCCTACGCGTGGACGGACACCGACCCGTCCGGCGCGCGTCCCGCGCCCACGTTCGTCGCGACGGCGGCGTCCCTCGCTCCCGCGGTCCCCTCGGGCCCGGCGGTCGACGGGTCGCCGACGCGGACGGGCCCGCTCCTCGCAGCGGTCGCGCTGGGTGTGGTCGCCGTCGGGGGTGCCGGCGGGTGGGCGGCGCAGCGGCACGCACGGCGGACGTAGCGACCGACGCGGACGAGCGCGACGGCGAGGGCCATCGTAGTGTGATCCACATCACGCTATGTGAGCGTCCCGAACAGGCGCGCGGCGCCTCTTGCTCTGGTGGGGGACGTCGCCGCGACGGGTCACGCGGCGACACCTGGACCGGTGGCGGTCCGCGACGAGAGCTTCGCTGGGGGGAGCTCTCGCGGCGGATCGCCACCGGTTCCTCCGTCTCCGGGCACGTGCGCGGGCCGCGCCCTCAGCAGTCGAGCGCCGGGTACGCGACCGTGACCAGGTGCCGTTCCCCGTCGACGACGACCTCGACCACCGCGACACCTCCGCTCGTGCTCGCCGCGCGCGCCGGGAAGGACTGGTACGCCGACCGGCCGGGCGTGAGACCCGTGACCGCGCGAGACCCGAGGTCGGTCGTGAGCGTCACGTCGAGCGGGGACGTGCCGTGGTTGTCCGCCCGGACGGCGACGTGCGCGCGGCCCGCGAGGCACCGGCTCTGCGCGTCCACCGCGACGAACGGCGCGGCCGCGCGCTCGGAGAGCGTCACCCAGCGGTGGACGCGCGTCGTCGCGCCGTCGCCCGCCGTGACGCGGACCTCGAGCACGGTCGCGCCGCGGTGCACGGGCACGAGGACCGAGCCGTCGGGGCCCGGGGCGAGCTCGCGCCCGTCGAGACGCGCGGACACGGTCGCGCCCGGGGACGACGGCACGAGGCGCGCCGTGTACCGGTCGACGTCGTCCGCGACGGGCGTGACGTGGAAGGCGCCGGAGCCGACGCCCGGCAGCCCCACGGAGAACGCGGCCTCCGCGAGCCCCGCGTCGCGGTCCCCGCGCCGCTCGACGACGGCCGTCCAGGTGCGCACGGCGCCCGACGGCGCGGTCACGCGGACCTCGACCGTCGTCCCGCCCTCGGCGAGCGGGACCACGGCCCCGCCACCCGGCAGCGGCTCGCCCCCCACGACCGCGACCTCGGCGTCCGGGTGGGTCGCCGCGGCGTGGACCGCGACCGCCGTCGCGGACGGGCCGACCGCCCACGTCCCCTCCGCGACGGGGACGGCGTTGCCCAGCGCCAGCGTGCTCAGCGAGGCGTCGTCGTCGGCCACGGGAGCGCCCACGGCCGCGACCGGGGCGGACGCGACGGACGCCCCGAGCGACCCGCTCGCGTCGCGCGGCACGACGACCGCGCGCACCGCGCGGCCCGTCACCGCGGCCGGGACGTCGACGCGCGCCCCGGTCGCGAACGGCTCCCACGCGTCGCCGGCCGCGACGTACCAGCGGACGACGGAGCCGTCCTGGGCGTCACCGTCGGCGTCGGTGTACGACCACGTAGCCTCGACGGCGCCGGGCGTCGCCGTCGCGACCGCTCCCGACGCGACGGGAGGCGTCGCGTCGCGCACGAGCGGCACGTCGCGGTCCGCGACGCGCAGCTCCGAGAAGTCGAACGCGCGGTCCGTCACGCTGCCCGCGGCGAGCACGCCCACGACGCCGGTCGACGCCGCGGCCGTGCCGGGGACGGGCGAGCCGATCGTCGTCCACGTGGTGCCGTCGGTCGAGTGCGCGGCGACGAGCGCGTCGGCCGTGCGCGTGAGGCGCAGCCACACGACGTCGCCCGCCGGGTCCGGGGCGGAGCGGGACTCGTCCGACGCGCCCCCGATCTCCGTGACGACCCGCAGCGCCGGGCTGCCGTTCGCGTGCTTGCGCTGGACGGCCACGTAGTCGTCGTCGCCGGTGTAGAGGATGAGGCCCGCCTCCTCGTACCCCGTGCCCGTGCGGCCGACCATCCGGACCGTCGCGGACTCCCCGACGTCGAGCGTGCCGCCCGGGACGAGGTGGATGTTCCGCGCGCCGTTGCCCGTCGCCCACAGCGACCCGCCCGCGGGGTTGAGGCGCAGCGACGCGCCGACCGCCGTCGTGCGGCTCGGCTCGGGGCGCACGACGCGCAGGCCGTGCGGGCCGGGGACCCGTTCGCGGTCCACGCTCACGAGCGACGTCGCGACCGCCGCGCCGGCGCGCGCCGTGACCTCGTAGACGCCGGGCGCGGTCGCGGTGAGGACGCCGTCGGGGGACACCGCGGCGGTGGTCGCGGGCGCGTCCGTCGCGACGTCGACGACGCCCCACGTCACCGCGTCGGCGTCCGTCGTCGCGTGCAGCGCGAGCGTCGCGCCGGGCAGGGCGAGCGCGGCGTGCGCGGGCTCGAGGGCGATCGTCGGCGCGGGCGCCCCCGCGCCCTCGACCGTGACCGTCACCGGGGCGGACTCCGTCGCGCCCGTCTCGCTCGTCGCGACGACGTGAAGCCGACCGTCCCGAGCCCGTCGGTGCGGGCGTCCGCCCCGACGCGGAAGCCGGCGTCCTCGACCGTCACGTCGCCCGCGCGCATCCCCGAGACGTCGACGCGGCGGTTGAAGCCGGTGTCGTACCGGTTGTCGTGCAGGCGCACGTCGCGCGACCCCTGGAGGCGGAAGAGCGGTGCCGAGGCCGTCGTCGCGGTCCCCGTCGCGCTCGCGACGGCGCTCTCGCCGACCGCGAGCGTCGTCCGGTCGACCGTCAGCGCGAGCGAGCGCGCGGCGTCGTCGCGCACGACCGTGTTGCCGCGGACGTCGAGCCCCGCGACGGACTTCGCCTGGAGGAGCGTCACGTCGCCCACGACGAACGTGTTGTCCTCGACGACGACGCCCGCGTGCGCGGTCACGGCCGAGTCGCCGCCCCCGGACGTCGGGTCGAACCAGATCACCGGCGACTGCGCGCGCGTGAACGTGTTCCCCCGGATCGTCAGGTCGCGCACGACGCTCGACTCGTACCAGGACCGGGCGTCCGCCGAGACGTAGATGCTCGCCATGCCCATCTGGTCGAACGTGTTGTCCTCGACGAGGACCGGCTTGCGCGTCGTGACGAGGATGCCGCGCGTCGGCACGGACTCGAAGTGGTTGCCGCGGATCTCCACCGCGGGCGTGTACGTGACGTTCTCCGCCACGACCGCGCCCGGCGCGATCCCGGCCGGGAGGTCGCGGTCGAGCGTGACGGTCATGCGCGTGAGGTCGTGCGACGTGTCCGTGCCGGTCGGGCCGTCCACGGCGACGACCGTCGCGGTGCCGCCGGGGACGTCGGTCATCGTCGCCTTGTCGACGAGCGCGAGCTCGTCACCGGCGTAGAACTGGGGGAAGCCCGCGGTCTCGCCGTGGCGGTAGGCGAACGTCGCGGTGCGCGGGCCGTCGACGGACACGAGCTCGACGTACGTCCCGTGGACGTTGATCGGGTCGTCGTGCGCGAACCCGAAGTCGCTGTCCGTGATCGTCACGGTGCCGCGCCCGCCCGAGACCTGCACGAGGTCGGCCGACGCGGCGCTCGTGCGCCACGAGTCGGCCGCGGCGCGGAACCGCACGCGGTCGATCGTGAGGTCCTCGGTGAGCTGCGCGACGATGCCGAACCCGTGCAGGTGGCCGAACGTCGCGTCGCGCACGGTCATGCGCTCGCTCTCCCAGACGAACCCCGCGGGCGTGTCGCGGTGCGTGCGGCGCATCTGGAACACGCGCCCGACCGGGGCGGGCGCGGCCGACGCCGCGTAGACGAACCGCAGCCGCGCGTCGCCGAGGTCGGTGATCGCGGACACCCCGGCGAACGGGTTCGTCGACGCGCCGTCCCACGAGCCGCGCGAGCTGCGCCCGGTCGCGAGGTCCACGACCTGCTGGTACCCGAACGCGCCCTGGTCCGTCCAGTACGGGGCGCCCGTGTACGGGCTGCTCTCGCCCGACCAGCGGACCGTCGTCCCGTCGACGGCGTAGCCGTAGCCGTCGGGCACGCGGAGGTCGCGATACGTCTGACCATTAGTCGTCCCGGCTGCGACCACGGTGAGGTCGAGCGTGCGCGGCGCCACCCACTCCGTCGTGAAGTCCTCGAACACGACGTCGCGCGAGCGGATCGACGCGAAGATCGTCTGCTCGCCGTGCATCACGAGGCGCGACCCCTCGCCGTCGACGACGACGTCGTCCATGTCCTCGACGAGGATCGCGATCCGCTTGTCCTTGTAGCGCTGGTCGGCGCCGACGGTGTTCGACACGTAGAGCTCGCGCACCGGGGCGCGGTCCGGGTAGAGCTGGTACGTGCCCGTCGGGAAGACGACGCGCGTCGGGCCGCCCAGGTCCTTCGCGTGGTCGAGCGCCGCGGCGACCGCGGGCGTCGAGTCCAGCGCGCCCGACGGGTCGGCGCCGAAGTCGGTGACGTCGACGACGGCGCGTGCGCCGTCCCCGGCGGCGGGGGTCGCGGCGGGGACGACGGCGGGGCTCGCGACGGCGGGGCTCGCGGCGGCCGGGCCCGTGACGAGGACGAGCGCCAGCAGGGACGCGAGCAGGGCGGAGGCCGCGCCGCGCGCGCGGCCGACCCCCCGGGACGTGGACGGGCGCATCAGACTCTCCTCGCCGAGATCTGGGTGCGCCTGTGCCAGCAGGCGACGGTGATTCGTCGGATGATACGCCATCCTTCGACGGTGTCCCACGCCCGTCCGGAGCGGCGGGAACAACCGAGACCTGAGAACTGTTCTCGACAGCGGGTCTCGACGAGCGTCCCGACGGGAAGGACGGCACCGACCGGTGCCGCTCCCGCCGCCCGCCCCACCCGGGACACCTCACCACCACCAGGGGGCCGCCGCCGTCCGCGGCGCAGGTCCTCGTCCGAGGGGAGAAGCACCGATGGCCACCCGCACCGAACTCCGTCCCGTGATCACGCTCCGGTCCACCGCCGGGACCGGGTTCACGTACACGACCCGCAAGAACCGCCGCAACGACCCCGACCGGATCGTCCTGCGCAAGTTCGACCCCGTCGTGCGCCGCCACGTCGACTTCCGCGAGGCGCGCTGACCCCGCGCCCGACACCCGTCCGCGAGCCCGCGGCGGGCCCCCGGAGGCACGACCCCGAGCCGGTGACCGCGGCCGCCCCGCGCGGCGCGTCCCGGCGCAGCAAGGAGACCACCATGAAGAAGACCATCCACCCCGTCTACGGGCCCGTCGTCTACCGCGACAAGTCCGCCGACCTCGCCTTCCTGACCCGCTCGACCCTCGCGGGCGACCACCCGCAGGGCCCGGGCGTCCCGCGCGAGACGATCGCGTGGACCGACGGCAACACGTACCCCGTCGTCGACGTCGAGATCTCGAGCGCGAGCCACCCGTTCTACACGGGCAACCAGCGCGTCGTGGACACCGCCGGTCGCGTGGAGAAGTTCCGCCAGCGCTACGGCGCCCGCGGTGCGCAGGGCGGGGGTGCGCGATGAAGGTCCGTGCGTCCGTGCGCTCGCTGAAGTCCCGGCCCGGCGCGAAGGTCGTGCGCCGGCACGGCAGGGTGCTCGTCGTCAACAAGCTCGACCCGCGCGGGAAGTCGCGCCAGGGCTGAGCCGCCGCACAGCGGCAGGAGCAGAGGGAGGGTCCGTCGCGGGCCCTCCCTCTGTCGCGCCCGGGGCCCGGACGCCGCCTCGGCCGGGGAGGGCGGCGGGACGCTAAATGAGAATGAGTCGCATTACTGTTACTGTGCCCCCAGGCGGACCGTCCGCCCCTCCCTGCCTGGAAAGGAGTGGTCGGCGCGCGCCCAGGCCCGCGCCGACCGACACGCCCATGACGCTCACCGCACGACACCGCACGCGGTCCCTCGCCGCCGTCGGACTCGTCCTCCCGCTCGCGCTCCTGGCCGCCTGCTCGACCGGCGGCACCGACGCGCAGCCCGGTTCCGGCGACGCGGCCGCCGCCGAGGAGCCCGCGGCCGCGCCCCGCGAGGAGGCGACGGCCGTCCCGCGCCTCGCCGTCACCTACGACGGCGGCGTCCAGGTGCTCGACGCGACGACGCTCGAGGTCGTCGGCGACCTCGCGCTCGACGGCTTCGCCCGCCTCAACCCCGCGGGCGACGGGCGGCACCTGCTCGTCTCGACGACGGGCGGCTTCCGGGTGCTCGACGCCGGCACGTGGGCCGAGCCCCACGGCGACCACGCGCACCACTACACCGCCGACCCGGCCCTCACGGACGTGACCTACGCGGCCGAGAAGCCGGGGCACGTCGTGGTCCACGACGGCCGCACCGCGCTGTTCGACGACGGCACCGGGGACGTGACCGTGCTCGACTCCGCCGCGGTGGCCGACCCGCACGGCCTCGACGACGCGCGCACGCTCACCACCCCGAGCCCGCACCACGGCGTCGCCGTCGAGCTCGGCGACGGCTCGCTCGTCGTCTCCGAGGGCACCGAGGATGCGCGCACGGGCGTGCGCCTCCTCGACGCCGCGGGCGAGGAGGTCGCGTCGAGCGACGAGTGCCCCGGCGTGCACGGCGAGGCCGTCGCCGCGGACGAGGCCGTCGTGGTCGGCTGCGAGGACGGCGTGCTCGTCGTCGCGGACGGCACGATCACCAAGGTCGCGAGCCCGGACGCCTACGGGCGCATCGGCAACCAGGCGGGCAGCGAGGCGTCGCCGGTCGTCCTGGGCGACTACAAGTCGGACCCGGACGCGGACCTGGAGCGGCCGACGCGGGTCTCGCTCGTCGACACGCGCGACGCGAGCCTGCGCCTCGTCGACCTGCCCGCGAGCTACACGTTCCGCTCGCTCGGCCGCGGCGACGCGGGCGAGGCGCTCGTGCTCGGCACCGACGGGTCGCTGCACGTCGTCGACCCGGGGACGGGCACGCTCGTGCGGTCGATCCCGGTGCTCGACGCGTGGGAGGAGCCCGCGGAGTGGCAGGCCCCGCGCCCCGCGCTGCTCGTCCAGGACGGCCTCGCGTACGTCACCGACCCCGCCGGCCGGGCGGTCCACGCGGTCGACTACGTCGCGGGCGAGGTGTGGAGGAGCGCGGTGCTCGACGTCGTCCCGAACGAGCTCCAGGGCGTCACCGGCCGGGCGGCCGACCCGGGCGCGCACGACGGCCACGACCACGGCGAGCACGCGCCCGACGAGCACGACGGCGACGCGCACGCGGGTCACGACCACGACCCCGCGGAGGGCTGAGCGCAGACACGCGGGCGCCGAGAGCCGCGAGAAGTCGCGTGAAACTCCGCGTGTTCCCTAGTGTTGTCCCCGGTGCACGGCCTCGCGGCTGGCACACTGAGACCGTGACGACGGGTGGTGACCACCGCGCGTCGTGAACCGAAGAAGGGATTCGCATGTCGCTCAACAAGTCCGAGCTCGTCTCGGCCATCGCCAGCAAGGCCGACCTGTCGAAGGCGGACGCCGAGAAGGCCCTCAACGCCTTCCAGGAGGTGCTCATCGAGTCGCTCGGCAAGGGCGAGGCCGTCAAGGTCACGGGCCTCCTGTCCGTCGAGCGCGTCGAGCGTGCCGCCCGCACGGGCCGCAACCCCCGTACGGGCGAGGAGATCTCGATCCCGGCCGGTTACGGCGTGAAGATCAGCGCCGGCAGCCTGCTCAAGAAGGCCGTCGCCAAGTGACGTCCCGCTGACCGCCCGTCGTCGGCGCGGTCAGCGGCACGAAGGCCCGGGACCCCTGAGGGTCCCGGGCCTTCGTCGTGCTCGGGGTCGTGCTGCGGTCGTGCTCAGGCGTGGACGACGTGCGCGAGCACGCCGTGGCTCGTCAGGCGCGTGCCGATCGCCTGGTCGACCTCGGCGAACGCCGTGTTCGAGCGGGCGATGCCGATCGCGCCGGCCATCGCGCCGTGGCCCGTGGGGCGGTCGATGCGCGCGACGAGCTGGTCGCCGTGGACCATGAAGTCCACCGTGAAGACGAGGTGCTGGGCCTTGCCGGCGAACGCGCCGAGCCAGAACGTCTTCGTCCTCGAGCCGCGCTCCGCGGCCCACTGGCCCGTGGGGCGGACGGTGACGGCGAAGCCCTGCTCCTGGAGCGCGGCGTGCAGGTGCTGCTTGGCGACCTCCGGGTCACCCGAGAGGAAGTAGTCGACCGTGGCCATGGTGGCTCCTCGTGCGTCGTGGCGGCGGCGAGGCGGACGCCCGGCCCTGCGGGATGCTACCGGCCGCGACGGCGCGTGCCGCCCGGTCCCGCGCCCTCGCCGTGGCAGCATCCTCCGCGTGAGCGAGAGCACCGACGTCGCCCCCGAGCACCGGACCTCCCGCCGGGACGCCCCCGCGCACGGCCACGGCCCGGCGGCGCCGGCGACGCGGCGCGTGCGCCTCGTCCTCGCGGCGCTCCTCGTGCCCGCGCTCCTCGCGACGCTCGCCGGTCTGGCCGCGCTGTGGCCCGCCGCGTCCGACGTCCCGGACCGCGTGCCCGTCGCCGCCGAGGGCAGCACGATCCTGCGCGCGACGGTCGTCGGGCCCGTCGACGAGGCGGCGAGCCTCGTGCCGGCGCGCCTCGACGCGGGCTCGCGGGCGGCGGGCGAGGACGTGGGCGGCGAGGAGATCACCGTCAACGCCCCGCCGGAGTACGTCGCCTACGGGTTCGACGAGGGAGACCGGCTCCGCGTCCTGTACATCGCCGAGGCCGCGGGCGCGGGCGGCAGCCCGTACGTGTTCCTCGACTTCGAGCGCGGCCTGCCCATCGGCCTCCTCGCGGCCGCGTACGCCGTCGTCGTGCTCGCCGTCGCCCGCTGGCGCGGGCTCGCGGCGCTCGCGGGCCTCGCGGGTGCGTTCGTCGTCATCACGGCGTTCACGCTCCCCGCGCTCCTCACCGGGCAGAACGCGCTGGGCGTCGCGCTCGTGACGTCGTCGCTCGTCATGTTCGTCGTGCTGTACGTCGCCCACGGTTTCACCGCACGCACGTCGACCGCGCTGCTCGGCACGCTCGTGGGGCTCGCGATCACCGCCCTGCTGGGGTGGTGGGGGTCTGGCGCGGCGAACATCACGGGCCTCACGTCGGAGGAGTCGCTGTGGGTCCCGCAGTACGCGCCGTCGCTCGACATCCAGGGCGTCGTGCTGTGCGGGATCGTGCTCGCCGGCATGGGCGTGCTCAACGACGTGACGATCACCCAGGCGTCCGCGGTGTGGGAGCTGCGCGCCGTCGCGCCGCTCGCGACCCGGCGCGAGCTGTTCGCGCGCGCGATGCGCATCGGGCGCGACCACATCGCCTCGACCGTCTACACCATCGCGTTCGCGTACGTCGGCGCGGCCCTGCCGCTGCTCATGGCGGTCTACCTGTCCGACCAGGGCCTCGCGACGAGCCTCACCTCGGGCGAGATCGCGGAGGAGGTCGTGCGCACGCTCGTCGGGTCGATCGGCCTCGTGCTCGCCATCCCCGTCACCACCGGCATCGCGGCGCTCACCGTGCCCGGGGCGGGAGCGGCGGGGTCGGTCGCCGTGGGTAGGGTCGAGGTCGCCGCGCGCTGACCAGCGCGGGCGACGGCACGACGAGAGGACGACGACGGTGACTCCGAGCGACGTGGCGGTGCTGGGACCCGGGGGCGTGGGCGGCCTGGTCGGCGCGCTCCTCGTGCGGTCCGGTGCCGCGGTGACCTTCCTCGCGAGCGACGCGACGGCCGCCGCGCTCGCCGAGCACGGCGTCCACGTGCGCAGCCGGCAGGTCGGCGACCTCCACGTCCCGGCCCGCGCGGCCACGCGCCTCGACGCCCCCGTCGACGTCGTCCTCGTCGCGGTCAAGCAGACGACGCTCGACGAGGCGCTGGACCGGGTGCCGCCCGAGACGCTCGGCGACGGCGTCGTCGTCCCGTTCCTCAACGGGCTCGACCACCTGGGCACGCTGCGCGCGCGCTACGGGACGCAGCGCGTCCTGCCCGCGACGATCCGGGTCGAGTCCACGCGCGTCGCGCCCGGGGAGATCGAGCACACGAGCACGTTCGTCGACGTCGACCTCGCCCCGGGCGGCGTCGCGCCGGAGCGCGTCGAGGCGGTGCGCGCCCTCCTGGAGGACGCCGGCGTGCGCACCACCGTCCACGCGGACGAGACCGCGCTCCTGTGGTCCAAGCTCGCCTTCCTCGCCCCGTTCGCGCTCCTCACGACGGCGCACCGGGCCACGATCGGGGAGGTGCGCACGACCCACCGCGCCGAGCTCGAGGCGCTCGTGCGCGAGGTCGCGGCCGTCGCGACGGCGAGCGGGGCGCCGTCGGACCCGGAGCGGACGCTCGCCTTCTACGACCGCTTCGGGCCCGAGGCGAAGTCGTCGATGCTGCGCGACGCCGAGGCGGGTCGGCCGCTGGAGACCGACGCGATCGGCGGAGCCGTCGTCCGCGCCGCCGATCGCGCTGGGGTCGACGCCCCGCTGACGCGCGCGCTCGTCGAGCGCCTCGGCGGCTGACGGCACCGGACCGGCACGGTCAGGCTTCCGGGGCGGGAACGGCGTGCTCGGCCGCCCGGCTCACGCCCTCCCACGCCGCCCACGTCGCCCGGCGCTGCGCCGTGACGTCGTGCGCGAGGTCGTAGACCATGCTGCCGAGCAGGAGGCGCAGGGGCGGGTCGTCGCTGTCGACGAGCGTGAGCACGGCCTGGGCGGCGAGGCGCGGGTCGCTGTCGACCGAGCCGTCCGCCCACTGCTTCTCGAGCTCCGCGCGCAGGGGCGCGTACGCGTCGAGCGGGGTCGTGCTCGCCATGCTCGTGTAGAGGTCGGTCCAGTACCCGCCGGGCTGGACGACGGTCACCCTGACGCCGAAGGTCGCGGCCTCCGTCGCGAGGGCCTCGCTCATGCCCTCGAGCGCGAACTTGCTCGCGCTGTACAGGCCGGTGCCGGGGAAGCCGGCGAGCGCGGCGACGCTCGACATCTGGAGCAGGTGGCCCGAGCCCTGGCGCCGCAGGTGCGGCAGGACCGCCTGGCTGACCCACAGCGCGCCGAAGACGTTGACCTCGAGCTGGGCCCGCGCCTCGGCCTCGGTGAACTCCTCGACCATGCCCATGGACAGGGTGCCGGCGTTGTTCACGACGACGTCGAGCCGCCCGACCCGCTCGACGGCCGTGTCGACGGCGGCCACGACGGCGTCGCGGTCGGTGACGTCGAGGGGGAGCGCGAGCACGCGGTCGCGGTGCTCCGGGGCGAACGCCTCGACGGACGCGGTGCGCGACGCGGCGACCACGACGTCGCCGCGGTCGAGCGCCGCGACCGCGATCGCGTGGCCGATGCCGCGGCTCGCGCCGGTGACGAACCAGGTGCGGGGGGTTCCGGGGGTGTGTCGCACGGTGAGACCTCTCGTTGATGAGACGAGACGGTTCGTCTCGTTGTGATGACCATAGGGCAAGCCGCGGCCCAGCGTCAAGACGGAACGGTCCGTCTCGTCGCGGTAGGGTGGCGCCCATGGCTCCTACCCCCGACCCCTCGCGGCGCAGTGCGGCCTCGCGGCGCGCCGTCCTCGACGCCGCGCTCGAGCTCGTCCAGGAGGTCCCCTACGCGCGGCTCAGCATCGAGGGCATCGCCGCCCGCGCGCGCGTCGGCAAGCAGACCATCTACCGGTGGTGGCCCTCGAAGGCCGCGATCCTCCTCGACGCGTTCCTCGCCCTGAGCGAGGGGGACGACGGCCAGGCCCCCGTGCTGCCGGACACCGGCGACCTCGTCGCGGACCTCCGCCTCGTCCTGCGCGCGACCGTCGCGGAGCTCACCGACCCGCGGCTCGACGCCCCGATGCGGGCGCTCGCCGCGGAGGCCGTGCACGACGCGACGGTGGCCGAGCTGTACCGCGACCGCCTCGACGGACCCCTCCGGGACGCCAAGCGGCAGCGGCTGCGGAGCGCGCAGGAGGCCGGACAGCTCGCGGCGGACGTCGACCTCGACGTCGCGGTCGACCTCGTCTGGGGGCCCGTGCTCAGCCGGTGGCTCCACCGCAGCGGACCGCTGACCGAGGAGTTCGCGGACCAGGTCCTCGACGCGGCGCTCGACGGCCTGCGCGCGCGCCCCGGCCGCTGACCGCCGCCCGCGACCTTCACCGGACCGCCACGCGACCCCCGGGGGACGCGTCCCCAGCGGGCTCACAGGTTCGCCAGGATGTGCGGCATGAGAGAGCCGTGGGTCGACGTCGCGCTGGCGCGGCTGCCCGAGACGCGTTCCTGCCCCGCGTGCGCCGCACCGCTGCGGTCCTCGCGCTGCGACCGGTGCCTGCTCGACCTCACCGGGCCCCTCGCGTTCGAGGTCGCCGCCGCGTCGAACGACGCCGCCGACGCGCTCGCCCGCCGCCAGGTCGCGCTCGACGCCCTGCGCGCGAGCCAGCCGGCCGCCGCCGCGTGGGCCGCGCGCGCCGCGGCGCCGGGAGCTCCGCCCGTCACCCCCGGGCGGCGAC
>NZ_JAAFAN010000022.1:0-56993 GCF_010287905.1 Cellulosimicrobium composti | reverse complement strand
CCCCCCCCCCGCCCCCCCCCCGCCCCCCCCCCCCCCCCCCCCGGGGGGGCCGGGGCCCCCCCCCCCCCCGGCCCCCCCCACGCCCCCGGTGCCGTCCGCCCGGGGGCCGTGCGCCGGGCCGTGGCCCGAGCGCCGGGCCCCGGGCGGTCGCGGACCGTGGGCCGGGGCCGCCGCGGGCGCGGCGTCAGTCGGACGCGCCCGACCCGTTGCCGGGCGTCTCGTCGAGGTCGAACCCGGGGTCGACGTCGACGATGTCGAGCAGCTCGCCGATCCGCGTGACCTCGAGGAGGAACCGCACGGTCGGCGGCGCGCGCAGCACGCGCACGCGGTGCGGGCCGCGCGACGCGAGGCGTGCGAGGAACGCGACGCCCGAGGAGTCCATGAACGTCACGTGGTGCGCGTCGATCTCGACGGGCAGGCCGGAGTCCTCCGCCGCGGCGGTCGCCTCCTGCAGGTCGGCGCCGAGGTCGGCGTCGATCTCGCCCGACAGGACGATGCGCGCGCGCGTCGTCCCGACGATGACGTGCACGCTCGCGGGGTCGCCCGCCACGGCGGGGTCGCCGGCGACGCCGACCGGACGGTCGGCGGCCGAGGGTGTACCTTCGCGCACCGGCGCTCCTCTCCTGCGTGATCCCGACCGGTTCCGGTCTCGGGAAGCACCAATCTACGGTTGAATGTCCAGTCGGGACAGTAACGCGACCGTGGCGTCCGTATCCAGACGACCACCGCTCGGACCGCCGGAGGTGACGATGGGCAGCTCGCCGGGGCTCGGCACGGACCTGCCTGCGCACGCCCAGGAGCTGTGCACGCGTGCCATGGAGGGCGCCGGCGTCGCGATGTTCGTCACGGGTCCCCGTTCCCAGGAGATGCCGATCGTCTGGGTCAACGCCGCGTTCGAGCGGCAGACCGGGTTCGCCGCGGCCGACGTCGTGGGCCGCAGCCCGCACGTGCTCGAGTCGCTGCTCACCGAACCGGTCGAGGCGCAGGCGCTGCGCGCCGCGATCGTCGAGGAGCGCGAGATCACCCACACGGTCCGCGCCCTGCGCCGCGACGGCGCACCGGTGTGGACGCAGCTGTCGCTCTCGCCGCTGCGGGGCCCTGACGGCGCGGTCACGCACTGGGTCGGGGTGCAGGTCGACGTCTCGGAGCATCTCGAGCGCTACGCCGACCAGGTCGCGTCGCTCGCGCTCGAACGGCGCGAGCGCGCCGTGCTCGACGTCGTGTCGCGCAGCTCCGACCTCCTCGCCGACCTCGACCAGCCGTACGCGCTGCGCGACATCACGCAGCTCCTCGCGGGCTACGTCGTCGACTGGGCGGGCTTCTACCTCAACGACGACGGCCTCCGGTTCGCCGAGGGCGTCGACACCGCCGCCCCGCCGAGCGGGCGCGGTCAGCGTCACGGCCGGTACACGCCCGGCGTGCTCCCCGCGGTGCCCGGCATGCCGACGACGGACGCGCTCGGCGACTCGGCCGCCGTCACCGGCTCGGTGCCGCGCGTGCGCCTCGTCGACGTGCCCGACCGCGTCCAGGACGTGCTCGACGGGCGCATCGAGGGCCCCGTGACGCTCGACCTGTCCGCGACGTACCCGCAGTGGTCCGCCTCGGGGTGGCTCCAGCGCGACCTGCACCACCGGCTCTCGGGGCTGCCGCAACGGCCCGGCGCCGTGACGGTCTCGGCCGTGCCGGGCCGTCGGCGCATCCTCGGCCTGCTCGTCACCGGCGACGCCCCCGACGCGCCGCCGCCGGGGCTCGGCACCGACGCGGAGGCGCGCGAGGGCGTGCGGACGCTCCTGCAGGTCATCGCGCGCCGCGCGGGCACCGCGATCGACAACGTGCGGCTCTACGCGCGCGAGCACCGGCTCGCCGAGACGCTGCAGCGCGCGATGCTCCCCGAGCAGGCCGACGTCACGGGCCTCGACGTCTGGACGTACTACGCGCCGAACTCTGAGCACGCGCAGGTGGGCGGCGACTGGTACGACGTCCTGCAGATCGCGCCCGACGTCGTCGGGCTCGTCATCGGCGACGTCGTGGGCCACGACGTCGAGGCCGCGGCCGCGATGGGCCAGCTGCGGTCGGTCGTGCGGTCGTACGCGTACGAGCTGACGACGCCCGGCCCCGTGCTCGAGCGCGTCGACCAGCTCGTGCAGGGCATGCGCATCCCGCGCTCCGCGAGCCTCGTCTACGCGGCGCTCACGCAGCCGGACGCCGAACGGCCCGGCGACGCGTGGCGCATCGAGTACTCGCGCGCGGGCCACCTGCCGCCGCTCCTGCTGCGCGGCGGCACGGTCACGCAGCTCGACGACGCCGGCGGGGCGCTCGTCGGCTTCGGCGGCCGCAGCCGCTCGACGGGGACGGTCTCGCTCGCGCCGGGCGACACGCTCGTGTTCTACACCGACGGCCTCATCGAGCGCCGCGACCGCGCCCTGCGCGTGGGCCTGGAGTCGCTCGTCGCGGCGTCCGAGGCCGTCACCGCGGTCGACGCCGCGGGCGTGGGCGAGGAGCTGCTGTCCCGCCTGGCCGACGCGCCGGAGGACGACGTCGCGCTCGTCGTCGTGCGCATCCCCGACCCGCAGCGCGACGCGACGGCCGTGGTGCTCAGCCCGCGCAGCCGCCGGTGGCTCCTGCCGAGCGAGCCCGCGTCGATCGGGCGCGCGCGGCACGCCGTCGTGCGCACGTGCCAGGCGTGGGGCGTGCGCGACAGCGCGAACGCGGAGCTCGTCGTGTCCGAGCTCGTGGCGAACGGCGTGCTGCACGGGTGGGGGCACCTCGCGCTGCGCCTCTTCGACACCGGCGACGGCATCCGCGTCGAGGTCGAGGACTCGAACCCGGCCCCGCCGGTACCTACGGACGGGCACCCGAACCGCATGGGCGGGTTCGGCATGCAGATCGTCGAGCGGCTGGCCGACTGGGGCTGGCGCCCCACGACGACGGGCAAGCTCGTGTGGGCGACGCTGCGCCCGACGAGCCGGTAGCCGGGGTCAGGCGGGCGGCTCGACCTTGGCGAAGCCCGACGGCGGCGTCGCGGGCTCGCAGCGGTGGTCGGCGTCGATGCGGAAGAGCTCGAGCGCGCCGCACACCTCGAGGACGAACAGGTCGCGGTCGTCGCAGCCGCGCAGCACCGTCGCTCCGCCGCGCTTGCGGCCCGAGTCGGCGAGCGAGATGAGGAACGCGGCCCCCGTGGAGTCCATGAACGTCACGCGGCACATGTCGATCACGAGGAGCTGACGACGCAGACCGACCACCCGCGCGGCGATCTCCGGGAACTGGTCACGCTCGGCGAGATCGAGGTCTCCGGCGATGACGAGGGTCGTCGTCGCGGGGGACGTGGCGATCTCGATCATGCTGTCGACTCTAGACGTCGCCGCAGACCCCTGCATGCGGTCGCCGTCGCCCGCCGCCAGGGCGCGCGGGACGGCCCGCAGACCGCCGTGACGCCGGTCACCGCAGCGCTCGGACCTCGTCGGCCGACGTCCCAGAGTCGCGCAGGAACTGCTCGCAACGCTCGGCCTCCTCGACCTCCCCGAGGTAGGCGGCGCACTCCGCGAGCGCGAGCAGCGCACGCAGGAAGCCCTGGTTGGGCACGTGGTCGGCCGGGATCGGGCCCTGCCCGCGCCAGCCGGCGCGGCGCAGCGCGTCCAGGCCGCGGTGGTAGCCGGTGCGCGCGAACGCGTACGCCGTCACGGCGCCGCGCGAGCCGTTCTCGTGCAGGTAGTCCTCCGCGAGGTGCGCCCACGCGAGCGGGCTCGCGGGCGTGCGGGCGGCGATCTCGTACGGGTCGCCGTCGGCGGCGATCGCGTCGCGCACGTGCGCGAAGTCGTCCGGGAGCCGGACGGGGGCGGGGCCGTCGAGGAGGTTCGCGTGCGTGTCGCTCATGGGGCCATTCTGCCCGCCCCCGGGTCGCGCGGCACCGGCGCGCCGGGACCGGTCGTGGGACGGACGCGGGCGCGCCGTGGACCCCGGACGCCCCGAAGGTCAATGGCCGGTAAACTCGGCGCCGGTCCCCGGGTGACTGCCGCCCGGGTGACGCCTCGGGCCCGCGGGCCCAGCGCCGTCGGGCACGACCTGCCCGCTCCGCTCCGGACGCCGGTGCGCCCACGACCATGACCGGCCCGAGGAACAGGCAGTGCGAAAGTGGGGATTCCATGCCAGGCGTGGTGCTCGTCGGTGCCCAGTGGGGCGATGAGGGCAAGGGCAAGGCGACCGACCTCCTCGGCTCCCGGGTCGACTACGTGGTCAAGTTCAACGGCGGCAACAACGCCGGCCACACGGTCGTCATCGGCGACGAGAAGTACGCGCTCCACCTGCTGCCGTCGGGCATCCTGTCGCCGGGCGTCACGCCGGTCATCGCGAACGGCGTCGTCGTGGACATCGAGGTGCTGTTCCAGGAGCTCGACGACCTGATCTCGCGCGGCGTCGACGTCTCGCGCCTCCTCGTGTCGGGGTCGGCGCACGTCATCGCCGGCTACCACCGCACGATCGACAAGGTGAGCGAGCGGTTCCTCGGCAAGCGCCGCATCGGCACCACGGGCCGCGGGATCGGGCCGGCGTACGCGGACAAGATCAACCGCGTCGGCATCCGCATCTGGGACCTGTTCGACGAGAAGATCCTCGCGGAGAAGATCGAGGGTGCGCTCGACCAGAAGAACCACCTGCTGGTGAAGGTGTACAACCGCCGCGCGATCACGGTCGACGAGACCGTGTCCGAGCTCCTGCAGTACGCGGACCGGCTCAAGCCGATGGTCGCGGACACGGCGCTCGAGCTGAACAAGGCCCTCGACGCGGGCAAGAACGTCCTGTTCGAGGGCGGCCAGGCGACGATGCTCGACGTCGACCACGGCACCTACCCGTTCGTCACGTCGTCCAACGCGACGGCGGGCGGCGCGCTCACGGGCTCCGGCGTCGGGCCGACGCGCGTCACCTCCGTCATCGGCGTCATCAAGGCGTACACGACGCGCGTGGGCGAGGGCCCGTTCCCGACCGAGCTGTTCGACGCGAACGGCGAGTACCTGCTCAAGCAGGGCGGCGAGTACGGCGTGACGACGGGCCGCGCGCGCCGCTGCGGCTGGTACGACTCGGTCATCGCGCGCTACGCGACCCGCGTCAACGGCATCACGGACATGGTGCTCACCAAGCTCGACATCCTCACGGGCTTCGAGAAGATCCCGGTCTGCGTCGCGTACGACGTCGACGGCGTCCGCTACGACGAGATGCCGCTCGACCAGACGGCGTTCCACCACGCGAAGCCGATCTACGAGGAGCTCGACGGCTGGGTGGAGGACATCTCCGGCGCCCGCACGTTCGAGGACCTGCCCGTCAACGCGCAGCGCTACGTGCACGCGCTGGAGGAGATGTCGGGCACGCGGATGTCGGCCATCGGGGTGGGCCCGAGCCGCGACGCGATCATCCCGCGGCACGACCTCATCCACTGAGGCCCTCCCGCCGCGCGACGTCCGCGCCCCACCGGTCCCGGACCGGTGGGGCGCCGTCGCGTCCGGCCCAGGCCGATGCCGGGCCGGGCCGCGGGAGCCGTGAGACGCCGACCGGGGGAGAGGGGTGCGTCGGTAGACTCGACGCCCGTGAAGATCCTCGTCGTCGGGACCGGTGCCCGCGAGCACGCCATCGTCCACGCCCTCGCGCACGAGGCCGACCGCACCGGCGCGGAGCCGCACGAGCTGCACGCCGCGCCGGGCAACCCCGGGATCGGGGAGCTCGCGACGCTCCACGCGGTCGACCAGAACGACGGCGTCGCGGTCGCCGCCCTCGCGACCGGCCTCGGCGTCGACCTCGTGGTCGTCGGCCCGGAGGCCCCGCTCGTCGCGGGCGTCGGTGACGCCGTTCGCGAGGCCGGGATCCCGGTGTTCGGCCCGAGCGCCGAGGCGGCGCGCCTCGAGGGCTCGAAGGCGTTCGCGAAGGACGTCATGGCGGCCGCGTCCGTGCCGACGGCGCTCGCGCACGTGTGCACCGAGGTCGACCAGGTCGCCGCGGCGGTCGACGCGTTCGGCGCCCCCTACGTCATCAAGGACGACGGCCTCGCCGCGGGCAAGGGCGTCGTCGTCACCGAGGACCGCCAGGCCGCGCTCGAGCACGCCGCGGCGTGCTTCGCGACGCCGCGCCGCGCGGCGGACGGCACGCCCGAGGACCCGCGCGTCGTCGTCGAGGAGTACCTCGACGGGCCCGAGGTCTCGCTCTTCTGCGTGAGCGACGGCGCGACCGTCGTCCCGCTCGCGCCCGCGCAGGACTTCAAGCGCGCGTTCGACGCCGACGCCGGCCCGAACACGGGCGGCATGGGCGCCTACTCCCCGCTGCCGTGGGCGCCCGAGGGCCTCGTCGACGAGGTCGTGACGCGCGTCGCGCAGCCGACGATCGACGAGATGGCGCGCCGCGGCACCCCGTTCGTCGGCGTGCTGTACGTCGGGCTCGCGCTGACGAGCCGCGGGACGCGCGTCGTCGAGTTCAACGCGCGGTTCGGGGACCCCGAGACGCAGTCGGTGCTCACGCGCCTCGCGACGCCGCTGTCCGCCGTCATGCTCGCGGCGGCGCAGGGCCGCCTCGCCGAGCTCGGCGCGCTGCGCTGGCACGACGACGCGTCGGTCACCGTCGTCGTGGCCGCGCACGGCTACCCGGGCGCCGTCCGGTCCGGCGACCCGATCACGGGCATCGACGCGGCCGAGGAGGTCGAGGGCGTGCACGTGCTCCACGCGGGCACCGCGCGCACGGGCGACGGCGGCCTCGTCGCCGCGGGCGGTCGCGTGCTGTCGGTCGTGGCGCGCGGCGCCGACCTCGCCGAGGCGCGCCGCCGGGCCTACGCCGCGGTCGACCGCATCGTGCTCCCCGGCTCGCACCACCGCAGCGACATCGCCGCCAAGGCCGCCGCGGGCGAGGTCACGCTCGCGGGCTGACTGCGGGTGCGCGCCGACCGGGACCTTGGTGGCGGTCCTGCCCACGTCTCAGCGCGGGCATGTGCTGGTCAGGTGTGAGGGGGGTCTCGGCCGACCTCTGGTGAGACTCCGCAGCCGCGATCGCCATCGAGGGATTCCCACCGGGTCGGTGCCTGTGGTCCGCCGTGTCGCGGAGGCCCCGGGGGCGGTCGGTAGAGCCAGGAGCCGGACGGGCACCGGCGGCAGAGTGCCGGCGTGTCAGGCGAGAGGGTGAACGAGACCGGCATGCCGGCGTCCCGGGCGTCGGCGACTCGCGTCTCGTGGACTCGTCGACGTACCCGCCGGGGTTCACGACGAGAACTCGGTCGGCGAGGTCGGTCGTGCGCACGTGCCGCACCCGCGGCCTTCTGCTCGTCGGACCGGATGTCAGCCCGAGCGCACCCCCCGCGGCAGCCGGCCGACGCCCTGCGTCGTTCCTGTGCGCGGTGCCCGGTCCGAGCGTGCTGACGTCGGCAGATTCGTCCATGATCGGCGGTCCGGGCTGCCGACCTCGCGAGCACGTGCCGACCTCGCGAGGGACTGCCGACCTCGCCCGCGACGTGGCGTGGCGGGCGTCGCCCGGGTGCGCGCCGTTCGACGACGGGGCTCGGGTCGGCCACCGCGGCCGCCCCCGCGCCGACGGTCAGGTGGGTGCGCGAGTCCCCGCACCAGGGCGGACGCGCGAGCCGGGGGCGCGGCGTCGGTGCGACACTAGGCGCCGTGACGGACACCCCTCTCGACCCCGCCTCGGCCCTCTCGCTCGGCGAGGCCGACGCCCTCGACACGGCGGCGCTCGACCTGCCCGGCTGGAGGCACGTGTACTCCGGCAAGGTGCGCGACCTCTACGAGCCGGACCTGCCCGCGCTCGGCGGCGTGCACCCGCTCGGCGACGTGGTGCTCGTCGTCGCGAGCGACCGCGTCAGCGCGTACGACCACGTGCTCTCGCCCGGTATCCCGGACAAGGGGGTCGTCCTCACGCAGCTCAGCCTGTGGTGGTTCGAGCAGCTCGCGGACATCGTGCCGAACCACGTCGTGTCGACCGAGGTCTCGGCGGAGCACGGTGACGGGTTGGTCCCGGACGTCGTCGCGGGGCGCGCGATGATCTGCCGCCGCCTCGACATGTTCCCCGTCGAGTGCGTGGCGCGGGGCTACCTCACGGGGTCCGGGCTGGTCGAGTACCGCGCCGGGGGCGAGGTCTGCGGCGTCCCGCTGCCGGACGGTCTCGTGGACGGGTCGCGCCTGCCCGAGCCGATCTTCACGCCCGCGACGAAGGCGGCGGTGGGCGAGCACGACGAGAACGTGTCGTTCGAGGCGGTCGCGGAGCAGATCGGGACCGAGGACGCGACGCGCCTGCGCGACCTCACGCTCGCGGTCTACGCGCGCGCGGAGCAGGTCGCGCGCGAGCGCGGCGTGATCCTCGCGGACACGAAGCTCGAGTTCGGCGTCGACCCCACGACCGGCGAGACGGTCCTCGGCGACGAGGTGCTGACGCCGGACTCGTCGCGGTTCTGGCCCGCCGACCAGTGGGAGCCGGGCCGTGCGCAGCCGAGCTTCGACAAGCAGTACGTGCGCGACTGGCTCACGTCGCCCGCCTCCGGGTGGGACCGCGCGTCGGACACCCCGCCGCCGTCGCTGCCGGCCGACGTCGTCGCCCGGACCCGCGCGCGCTACCTCGAGGCGTACGAGCGGCTCACGGGCTCGCCCCTCGGCTGAGCGTCACGCGCTCCGCGCGGCGCCCGGGCGGACGTACGTGTGCCCGCTGGGCGCCGTCCACCGGACCGCGCCGTCGGCGAGCAGGGCCGGGCGCCAGCCGTCGCGGGCGCGCACCACGCGGTGGTGCCGGCACAGCGCGACGAGGTTGCCCGCCTCCTGCGCGGCCTCCCACACGTCGTCGTCCGCTCCCGGCCGCGGCGCGACGACGTGGTCGAGGTCGCACCGGAACGCCGGGACGCGGCACCCCGGGAACACGCACGTCGCGTCGCGCACGAGCACGCGCGCGACGGTCTGCGGCGACGGGCGCGTCCTCGGACGGTCCGCCGGGACGGGGACGAGCGGTGCTGGCACGCGGGACCTCCCTGCGCCTCGGGCCGGATTCGTGCGAGGGCGGGGAAGGGGCAGGACCCCGCCCTCGCACCGTGCCGAGCGTGCGTCTCGAACACGTGTTCGACTCTAGCCCGACCTGCCGACACGGTCGAGGGCTTGCCTTATAACTCGTCACTCGATATATATCGTCCATGACCCGTTCCTCGGCCTTCCGCATGACCGAGCAGGCCTATCTCGTCCTGCTCGCCCTCAGCGGCGAGGCGCTGCACGGCTACGCCGTGATCAAGACCGTGCGCGAGCTGTCCGAAGGCCGGACCCGCCTCGGAGCGGGCACCCTGTACGGCAACCTCGACCGTCTGGTCGCGGCCGGGCTGGTGGAGGCGGCGGGCGAGGAGGTCGTGGAGGGTCGGCTGCGGCGCTACTACAGGGCCACCGACACCGGGCGTCGCGCCGCCCGTGCCGAGACGCTGCGCCTCGCCGAGCTCGCGGAGCGCGCGCGGCGGTCCCTCGACGGTCGCGGACCGGAGGCGTCCGGCGCGGGCCTCGCGGGGACCGGAGCATGACCGCCGGCCGGGCGAGCCGGTACGAGCGGTCCGCGCGGTTCTGGCTGCACGCCTACCCGCGACGATGGCGCGACCGCCACGGCGAGGAGGCGCTCGCGCTCCTCCTCGACCTCGACGACGCGTCGGGCGCCGACGACGCGCACGCCGGGATCGGCGCCCGCGAGGCGTGGGGCCTCGTGCGCGCCGGATGGGCGCTGCGGTGGCGCGAGCACCCCCCGTTCGGGCGCTGGCTGCTCTACCGCGCGTTCGACGTCCGCCTCCCCGCGCGGTACTGGTGGTGGGTCGCGGACGACATCCACGGGCCGCTCTACCCCTGGCGCGTGACCCTGGGCAGCCTGGGGACCGCGCTGGCCGTCTTCTACGGGTGGCCCGTCCTGTCTCACGTCCTCTTCTCGAACGACGTGACCCGGCCGGAGCCCTGGTACGCGGCGGTCTGGTGCGCGGTCAGCCTCGGAACGGGGTTCGTGTTCCGGCGGTCCCACGTCGCGCGGGCGTGGCGCAAGCACGTCCTCCTCGGCAACATCCCCGTCGAGCCGCCGGACCCGCCGCGCGCCGCCGCCGGCTGAGCGCGCGCCCAGGCCGCGGACGGCCGACGAGAAGGGTGCGCGCGCCCGGTAGACTGGGCGCGGAATCCCGCCGTCGGCTCCCGCTCGTCCCGTCGCACCGGGCGTCCTCGACGCCCGTGACGTGGGCCGGGATCCCGGAGCCCCGGCCCTCCCGAACACTCTCGCCAAGGAGCCCCCGTGGGACGCGTCGTCGTCGAGGTCATGCCCAAGCCCGAGATCCTGGACCCGCAGGGCAAGGCCGTCGTCGGGGCGCTGCCGCGCCTCGGGTTCACCCAGTTCACGTCGGTCCGCCAGGGCAAGCGGTTCGAGCTCGAGGTCGACGGCGAGGTCACGCCGGAGGTCCTCGCCGCCGCCGAGCAGGCCGCGGTCACGCTCCTGTCGAACCCGGTGATCGAGGACGTCGTGCGCGTCGCCGACATCGAGGCCGACGCCGCCGCGACCGTCACGTCCCAGGGCCTCGCCTGATGACCGCCTCGGCTCTCGCGACGGCCAAGGTCGGCGTCGTCACGTTCCCCGGCACCCTCGACGACCGCGACGCGGCGCGCGCGGTGCGCCTCGCGGGCGGCGAGGCAGTGTCGCTGTGGCACGCGGACGCGGACCTGCACGGCGTGGACGCCGTCGTCCTGCCCGGCGGCTTCTCGTACGGCGACTACCTGCGCGCGGGCGCGATCAGCCGCTTCGCGCCGGTCATGGAGTCGATCGTCGACGCGGCGAAGGGTGGCATGCCGGTCCTCGGCATCTGCAACGGCTTCCAGATCCTCACCGAGGCGCACCTGCTCCCGGGGTCGATGGTCAAGAACGACCACCTGCACTTCGTGTGCCGTGAGCAGGTCCTCGTGGTCGAGAACGCGGACACGGCGTGGACGCGCGACTACGCGGCCGGCCAGCGCATCACGGTCCCGTTGAAGAACCAGGACGGCCAGTTCGTCGCGGACGACCGGACCCTCGACGAGCTCGAGGCCGAGGGCCGGGTCGTCTTCCGCTACGAGGGCTGGAACCCGAACGGGTCGCGCCGCGGCATCGCGGGCATCACCAACGCCGCGGGCAACGTCGTGGGCCTCATGCCGCACCCCGAGCACGCCGTCGAGGCGGGCTTCGGCCCCGCGAGCGAGGCGGGGCCCCGCGCCGGGACCGACGGTCTCGGATTCTTCACGTCCGTCCTGGGCTCGCTCGTCCGGGCGTGACCTCGGCGCACGTCCTGCCCGACGACGTCGCGCGGCCGACGCCGGGCGTCACCGTGACCGCGGTCTCCGGGGACGACCCGGCGGCCGAGCGGATGCGCGCGCGGCAGCAGGCCGAGATCGCCGCGCGCTACGGCTCGCCGGACGCGGGCGAGTTCGTGGTGGAGACGGCCGTCGCGAACCTCGTGGTTCGCGACGCGGGCGATCCGGTCGCCTTCGTCGCGCTGCGCGACGTCTCGGGGGAGCCCGACGGGCGCGGCGGCGTCCACCCGCCGCGGACCGGTGAGGTGAAGCGGCTCTGGGTCGAACCGTCGCACCGTGGACGTGGGCACGCGCGCACCGCGATGCGGGCCGCGCACCGGCACGCGATGGCGGCAGGCCTGGAGCGCGTCGTCCTCGAGACGGGGACGCTCCAGCCCGAGTCGATCGACCTGTACCTCTCGCTCGGCTACGTGCCCACCGAGTCGTACGGACACTACGCGGGCGACCCGCTCTCGCGCTGCTTCGTGCTCGACCTGCCCACCGACGCGCCCGCGGCGCCGGCACCGGACCTCGCGCCCGCGGCGGCCCCGGACCTCCCGCGCACGGACGTCGAGCTGCGCGCCGTCGCGTGGGACGACCCCGACGCGGCCGCGCTGCGCCGTGAGATGCACGAGACGTCGTCGGCCGTGCTCTACCCCGAGCTGTTCGCCGGCCTCGAGAGCGCGGGCGGGTTCGACGCGCTCGACGCCTACACGGGCGAGCACGTCGTCGCGACCCTCGTCGCGTACCGCGACGGCGACCCGCTCGGGTGCGCGTCGTTGCAGCGTCCCGCCCCGGGGGCGCCTGCGGACGCTCTCGAGGTGAAGAAGGTCTTCGTGCGGGAGCGGGCCCGCCGCACGGGCACGGGGCGAGCGCTCGTCACGGGGCTCGAGGGGGTCGCGCGCGAGCGCGGGGCAGCGACGCTCCTGCTGGAGACCGGCATCCGCCAGCCCGGCGCGATCGCGTTGTACCGCTCGCTCGGTTACCGGGCGGTGCGGACCTTCCCGCCGTACGACGAGGACAACCCCGTCGCCCTGTGCTTCGCCAAGCCCTTGACCTGAGGCCATGTGACCGGGCTGTCGGATATGCCCGCGCTGTCCGGTCCCGGTAGGGTGGGCGGGTGTTCCCCCTCGCGAACGGTGCCCACTCCGCTGCCTCGGCCGTCCTGGAGCTCCTCGCCTGGGTCTCCGCCGTCGCCGCCCGCGTGCCGGGCCGCCTCGGCGTGATCGCCGGCGAGGTGCGCCAGACCGCGGTCGAGTGGGGCCTCCCCGTGCGGGAGGTGTCCGACCTCTACGCCGCGTTCCCGGGTCGCCTCGCGCTCGCGGTCGGTGCGGTCGCGCTCGTGTGCGCGGTCGTCGCCCTGGTCCACGCGCTGCGCGAGCGTCGCGACGACGCCTCGCCCGACGCCCGCGCGTCGCGCGTCAGCGGGCGCTGAGCAGCGGCGCGACCTCCCGCCCGAGGAACCGCACGAAGCCCTCGACGTCGGGCTCGTCCGCTGTCGGCTGGATCGCCACGGCCGTCGCCCCGGCGTCGGCGAGCGCCCCGACCGCCGTCGCGAGCGCCTGCGCGTCTCCCGCGGCGCCGACGCCCTGACCCGGCTCACGCCCCCACAGCGGGACCTCGCGGTCCACGCGGTCCTGCGCGTGGGGGCCCGTCGCGGCGATGAGCGTCGCGTGCACGTCGAAGCCCTCCCCGGCGCCGCCGTCGCGGGCCGCCTCGACCGCGCCGCGCACGTCGTCCGGGGTGAGCGCGTTCGCGAGGATGAGGCCGTCGCCCAGCTCGCCCGCGAGCGCGAGCGACCGCGGGCCGACGCCGCCGAGCCACAGCGGCACCGGCTCGGTGGGCGGCCAGTCGAGACGCACGCGGTCGAGCGTCACGTACCGGCCCGACGTCGTGACCTCCTCGCCCGCGAGAAGGCGGCGCAGCGCGGTGGTGTGCTCGCGGAGGAGCGTCAGCGGCGACGCGACGCGCACCCCGGCCTGACCCATCCAGTCCTGGACGCCGTGCCCGACGCCCGGGACGAGCCGCCCGGGGAACGTGCGGGCGAGCGTCGCGACCTCCATCGCCGTGACGGCCGTGCTGCGCAGCGGGGCGGGCATGAGCCCGATGCCGACCCGCAGGCGGTCGGTCCACGCGAGCGCCGCGGCCGCGGAGGCGAGGCCCGACTGCTTGAAGCAGTCCTCCCACACCCACAGGTCGTCGAGCCCCGCCTCCTCGGCGGTCGTGGCGAGCCGCCGCAGGGTCTCGGGGGCGTGGGTCGGGACGTACGCGATGCCGAGTCGTGGAGTGGTCATCCCGCCATGCTGCCCGCGGCCACCGACACTCAGCGGTCGTCCGCGGGGCCCGTGCCCGGGCGACCGTCGGTGGCCGCGAGGTGGGCGAGCTGGGCCGTGACGGACTGCCGGGCCGCGCCGCGGACCGACGGGTCGACGTCGGCGTAGACGTGCGCGACGACCCGGTCCACCGCGTCGGGCGCGGCCGGGTCGAGCCCGAGGCCGGCGAGCGCCGCCCGGACCTGGGCGAGGCGCTCGTGCCGGTGCGCGCGGTAGGCGCGCACGCGCTGCCCGAGGTCGTCGACCACCGGTCCGTGCCCGGGCAGACCGGTCGCCGGCCCGGGCACCGCCCGGGTCGCGACGGCCTCCAGCGCGTCGAGGCTCGCGAGGTAGTCCCCGAGCGACCCGTCGGGCTCGGCGATGACCGTCGTGCCCGTGCCGAGCACGGTGTCGCCGGTGAGCACCGTGCCGCCCGGGTCGTCGTCGGGCAGGACCAGGCAGACCGAGTCGGCGGTGTGGCCCGGCGTGGCGAGCACGTCGATCCGTAGACCCGCGGCGCGGATCGTCTCGCCGCCGCGCAGCGGGGCACCACCGTGGCAGTGGTCGGGGTCGGCGGCGCGCACCGGCGCGCCCGTGCGCGCCCGCAGCCTGGGCGAGCCCGCCGTGTGATCGGCGTGACGGTGCGTGACGAGCACGAGCTCCACCGGCCCCGCCGCGGCCAGCGCGTCCAGGTGCGCGGCGTCGTCCGGGCCCGGGTCCACCACGACGCACGACGCCGAACCGGGCGCGCGCAGCACGTATGACCGCGTGCCGTCGAGCGTCATGGGCCCGGGGTTGTCCGCGCGCAGGACCGCGGCCAGGCGCGTGACGGGCTCCGGGACCGTCGTCATCCGGCGCGGTGCCGCAGCACGGACGGGCGGCCCTCGTCGTCCCACTGGGAGAAGCGCGCGTCGACGAGCGGCCCCACGAGGTCGTACGTCTCCCACGTGTCGGGGACGCGGTACACGTCCTCGGGCTCGCCGTCGCCCGGGCTCACCGCGTCGACGTAGTCCTCGAGGTACAGGCCGCCCTCGTCCACGTCCCCCGCGTAGTACGCGCTCGCGAACGCCGCGCCCGCCTCGTCGAGGTCCTCGGCGAGGAGCTTGCCGTCGCACAGGTCGAGCACGAACGCGCCCGGCGTCGTCGTGCGCTCGCGCAGCGCCGCGACGTCGTCGGCCGCGTCCTCGGCGAGCCCGTCGGAGACGTGCCCGGCGAGCACCGCCCACGCGAGGAACATGCCGATGTGCGTCGCGCCCGCCTCCGGGCCGGCCTCGGGCGGGTACCCCTCGCCCTCGGAGTGCCAGGACGCGTCGTCGAACTTCGTCGTCATGCGCGCGACGCTACCCCGTCGCACCGACCACGGGGGCCCTGCCGACCACGGGTGGGTCCTGCCGACCGAGAGTGGGTCCTGCCGACCGGGGGTGGGCGGCCGGGGCCAGGTCCGGCCGGTCGGACCGCCCTGCCCGACGGCGGCCTCGCGTCAGGCGGCGAGGTCGCCCGCGAGCTCCTCGGCCAGGAGCTCGAGCGTGCGCGCCCGCCCCGGCGTCGAGTCGAGCGCCTCGTCCGCGCGCGATGCCGCGACGGGCACGAGCATGACCTCCTCGACCCCGTGCCGCTCGGCGAGCCGGCGGACCTCCGCGGCCGCGGCGTCGGGCGTCCCGACGGCCCAGCGGCGCAGGCCGTCCTCGACCATCTGCCCGGCCATGCCGTCGAGCGGTGCGGCCTGCGCCTCCTCCACGGTCTCGAGCGCGGTGAGGGGCTGGCCCGTGCGCAGGCGCGCCATCATGCGGGCCTGCGGGAGCGCGCGGGCGCGCGCCTCGTCCTCCGTCTCGGCGACGACCGCGTTGAGCGTGAGGAACGTGCGCGGCTCGGGGAACGCCTCGCTCGGGCGGTACCCCTCGCGGTAGAGGGCGAGGATCTCGTCGACGCCCTGGCCCGAGAAGTGGTTCGCGAACACGTAGGGGAGCCCGAGCTCGGCCGCGAGGCGCGCCGAGTAGTCGCTCGACCCGAGGAGCCACACCGTCGGGGCGCCCTCCGCCGCGGGCGTCGCGTGCACGTCGTAGACCTGGCCGCTCGTGAGCCGCAGGGTCGCGCCCTGCGGGCTCATGAGCGCGAGGATGTCCGTCACGTGCTGCGGGAAGCGGTCCACGTCGGCCGTCGGGCCGGTGACCAGCAGGAGCTGGGTGACCACGGGGTCGGAGCCGGGGGCGCGGCCGATGCCGAGGTCGATGCGCCCGGGCGCGATCGCCTCGAGCGCCGCGAACTGCTCCGCCACGACGAGCGGTGCGTGGTTGGGCAGCATCACGCCGCCCGAGCCGACGCGGATCCGGTCCGTCACGGACGCCGCCGCGGCGATCATCACGGGCGGCGTCGAGGCCGCGACCGCGGGCATGTTGTGGTGCTCCGCGAACCAGTAGCGCTCGAACCCGAGGCGGTCGGAGAGGCGGACGAGGTCGAGCGACGCCCGCACCGCCTGGGTGCTGGTCTGGCCGGAGCGGACGGGCACGAGGTCGAGGACGGACAGGCGAGGGGTGTGGGTGCTCACCCTGGTGCCAACCGGCGACGGGCACGCCTCATTCCCCCGGGGCGGCGTGGACGGCGCGGACCGACGGATCCCCCCGGGGGTCCACGGTGGACGACGACGCACGCGGCGTCCGGGATCGCTCCCGACAGGAGTGCACGCGTGCCCCACCGGACCACGGGCGTCGTGATCGCATCCGTCGCCCGGGTCGCGCGCGTGCCGTGGACGCGGGTGAAGGGGTGCGCCGACGCGATCAGGCGGAGCGTGCGGACGACGGACCGCCGAGCAGCGGCGTCCGCAGCCCGCTCGCGCGGTGGACCGGGCTCGTGACCGCGGTGCGCACGGCCTCCTCCGAGCCGACGACCCGCACGAACGACTGCGCGCGCGTCACCGCGGTGTAGAGCAGCTCGCGCGTGAGCAGCGGCGACGTCGCGGGCGGCAGGACGAGCGTCACCCGGTCGAACTGGCTGCCCTGCGCACGGTGGACGGTCATCGCGTGCACGGTCTCCACGGGCGGCAGCCGGTGGGTGCGCACGCGCAGCGGCGCGCGCGGGTCGCCGAACACGGCGACGACGCCGGTGCCGTCCGCGTCCGCGACGAGCACGCCCGTGTCGCCGTTGTAGAGGCCCACCTCGGCGTCGTTCGTCGTGACGAGCAGCGGACGGCCCGCGACCCACGGGGACTCGGTCGCGTGGTGCCCCGTCGCCTCCTCGACCCACGCCTCGACCTGCGCGGCCCAACGACCCCGGCCCGCGGGACCGCGCCGGTGCGCGACCATGACACGGTGCCGGGCCAGCGCGGCGAGCGCGGCGGACGCGTCCCCGGCGCGTGCCGCCTCGACGAGCAGCCTTCCCGCCGCGACGGCGTCCGCGCGCACCGCGGCGAGCACGGCGTCGCCCGGCTCGTCGTCCGGCGTCTCGAGGAACTCGACGGACCCGTGACCGGCGCGCAGGAGCGCGAGCGACGCGTCCGCCTCGCCGGAGCGGATCGCGGCGGCGAGCGGCAGGATCTCCGAGTCGCGGTCCTGGCGGTGGACCGTGCGCAGCCGTACGACGCCGTTGCCGAGCACCGCGCGGTCGTCGATCTCCCCGTCGCCCGGCGGCGGCGAGTCCGCGAGCGCGACGTCGGCCGCCGCCACGACCGCGGGTGCGGCCGCGGGCGGGACGACGGGCACGCGGTGCACGAGGTCCCCGAGGACCGCGCCCGCCTCGACCGACGCGAGCTGGTCCGGGTCGCCCACGAGCACGAGCCGCGCGTCCGGGCGCAGCGCCTCCAGCAGGCGCGCCATGAGCGGCAGCGCGACCATCGACGTCTCGTCCACCACGACGACGTCGTGCGGCAGGTGGTGCTGCGCGTCGTGGCGGAACCGCGTGGTGCTGCCCGGCCGGTAGCCGAGCAGCCGGTGCAGCGTCGTCGCGACCGGTGTGCCGACGCGCTCGCGGTCGGCCGGGTCCGCGAAGCCGGCGACGACCTCGCGCACCGCCTCCTGCAGGCGCGCGGCGGCCTTGCCCGTCGGGGCGGCGAGCGCGACGCGCAGCCCCGTGGCACCGGGGCCGCCTACGACGGCGGGGCCCGCTCCCGCGCCGGTCCCGTCTGCCGCGCCGGTCCCTCCGGGGCCGCCCGACGCGCCAGGGCTGCCGGTCGCGCCGTCCCCGGCGGTCCGGGGAGCAGGGGCGGCGTCGTGCAGCACGGCGAGGAGCCGCGCGACGGTCGTCGTCTTGCCGGTGCCGGGGCCGCCCGTCAGGACGGTGAGCCGTCGCGTCGCGGCGTGCGCGGCGGCGAGGCGCTGGCGGGTGTCGTCCGCCGCGGGGAAGAGACGCGCGAGGGCGGCGTCGAGACGGTCCGCGTCCACGGGCAGGTCGGCTGCGGCGAGGCGGCCGTCGACGTCGTGGCGCACCGCGAGCTCGTCGCGCCAGTACCGGTCGAGGTACAGCGCGCCGCCCACCCAGCGGGCGGGACGGTCCGCAGGCCCGTCGACCCCGACCGCGACGAGGGGGCTGCGTGCGACCGCGTCCGTCCACGGGGCGAGGTCCGGCCACGGCAGGTCCGCGGCGTCGGCGCGCGCCGCCTCCTCGTCCTCGGGCAGCTCGAGCGACCCGAGGTCGTCGAGACGCACGCACACCGACCCGCTGCGCACCGCGCGCACCGCGAGCGCGACGGCGAGGAGCACCCTGTCGTCGTGCTCGCCCGTGAGCCGGCCGAGGCGCAGCGCGACGCGCAGGTCCGCGGCCGAGACGACGCGCGCGGCGTTGAACGGCACGAGCCTCGCGGGGATCCCCACGGCGAGGCGCGGGTCGCCCTGGTCCACGACGGAGGGGGCGGCGGAGGGCGGGACGGGAGCGGTCGCGCTGGGGGCTGTGGTGGTCATGCGCGACCTCCGTCGAGCAGCGTGGACAGGGCGACGACGAGGCCGGGCGGCGGTGTCCAGGCCACGACGCCGTACGGGGCGCCGTCGGGGCCGCGCGGGGTGTCGGGTCCCGCCATGCCGCGCACGAACAGGTACGCGCCGCCCGCGAGGTCGCGGTCCGGGTCGTAGTCGCGCACGCGCCACCGCAGGTAGCGGTGGAGCGCGACGAGGTACAGCACGAGCTGGAGCGGGTAGTGCGACGCGAGCATCGCGTCGCGCGTCGCGTCGGGGTGGTAGTCGCCCACCGTGAGCGGCACCCCGGGCGGTCCCACGCGGTTCGTCTTGTAGTCGACGACGAGGTAGCGACGCCGGCCGCTCGGGTCGGGGCCGCCGTCGGGACCGGGCGCGGGAACGCGCAGGACCGCGTCGATCGACCCCGTGAGGTAGCCGCGCAGCGGGACGCCGCCCGCCCCCGCGGTGTCGTCCGACTCGTCCGCGAGCGCCGCGAGGAGGTCCGGGTAGCGGGCGAACGCGTCGTCGGCGGGCAGGTGCGCGCGCAGCACCTCGGCGAGGTCGCGCAGCGTCGAGGGCCGGACGCCCACCGTCTCGTCGCCCCCGGCGAGGGGGAGCTCGAACTCGAGCTCGGGGAGGCGGTCGCGGGGGTGGACGTCGGCGAGCGTGAGCCCGCCCGCGACCGGCCCGAGCGGCGTGCGCAGCGACTGGCCGAGCGCCGTCGCGAGCGAGGCGGGCTCGACCCCCGGCACGCGCACCGTCGCCGCCTGGGCGCACCGGGCGCGCACCTCGGCGTCGAGGTCGTCCGCGGCCGTGTCGACGTACTCGAGGATCTCGTGCACGAGGGTGCCGAACGCGGTGCCGCCCGGCTGGCCCTCGTACGGGGAGGGGACGTCGGCCCCCGGGCGCGCGCCCGCGGTCGCCGCGACCACGCCGGAGCCGTCGTCGTCCGGCGTCTCCTCCGGCTCGTCCTGCACGCCCGGGTCCTCGGGCTCGCTCTCGACCCCGCCGACCGACGCGTGGTGCGCCGCCGCCGTGAGCGCCGAGTACGACGCGCGCCGCCACTCCCGGTCCGGCAGGTGCGCGGCCGTCGCGCGCACGAGGCTCGCGGTCGCGCGCGACCCGGGAGACCAGCGCTCGCCCTTCGGCCGCGCGTCCACCTGCTCGACGACGACCGTCCCGCCCGAGCGCGCGGCGACCGCCTCGAACGCGGAGCGCACGGCGTCGTCGCGCATCGCGTCCGGCCGCGCGTGCCGCCCCGGCTCGCCGCCGAGCATGCGGTCGGCGAGCAGGAGTCGCGTGAGCGGGCCGGAGCCGGTGCTGCGCTTGGTCGGGGTCCAGTGGACGACCACCTGGTGCCGGGCGCGCGTGAGGGCGACGTAGAGGAGCCGCAGGTCCTCGCCGAGCTCCTCGTCGCGCCAGCGCGCCTTGGCGTCCACGAACCCGGGCGACCCGACGCCGCCGAGGTGCAGCACGCGCTGCCCGTGGTCGTCGTGGAACGCGAACAGCTCCTGGTCGTCCGACTCGAACCGCTCCCAGCCGAACGGGACGTAGACGACCCCGAACTCGAGCCCCTTGGCCGCGTGCACGGTGACGACCTGCACGGCCGCGGAGTCCGTCTCGAGGCGCCGGGTGCGCTCGTCCGTGAACACCGTGCCGACCTCGGCGATCCGCGCGCGCAGCCACGCCGTGAGCGCGGCCGGGCCGAGGCCCTCGGTGACCGCGGCCTCGTGCAGGGCCTGCGTGACGTGCCGCAGGTCGGTGAGGTAGCGCTCGCCGTCGTCGCGCGCCATGACACGGGCCGTGGCACCGCGCCGGGCCGCGACCTCCGCGACCGCGGCGACGCCCCGGTCGGCGAGCAGGCGCGCCCACGCGCGGACCGTGTCGCCGAGCTCGTCGTGGTCGGCGTCGCCCGCGGTCGCGAGCCGCTGCGCGTCCCACCCGACGAACGGCGTGAGCGCGAGCGCCGTCGCGCGCCGGTGCAGCCCCGGCTGCTCGAGCGCCGCGAGCAGGGTGAGCCAGTCCTGCGCGGCGGCCGAGCCGAACACGCTCGACGGCCCCGACACCACCGCCGGGACCCCGAGCGCGACGAGCGCCGTGCGCACCGCCTCCGCCTGCGCGTTCGTGCGCGTGAGCACCGCGACGTCGCGCGGCTCCAGGGGCCGCCAGCGCGCCGACCCTCCGCCCGCGTCGTCGCGCACGCGGTCGCCGCCGCCGTCCGCCGTCCCGAGCCGGCCCGCGACGTCCGCCGCCACGTCCTTCGCGAGCAGCGTGCGCGCGTCCGGGGCGGAAGGGGCCGACGAGCCGCCGAGGCGGTACGCCCGCCGGGTGACCTGCCGCAGCCGCACGGGCGCGCCGCCGGAGAAGCGCGCCTCCGGGTGCGCCGCCTCGACCGGGCGCACGACGATGCGCGGGTCGCCGAGCGCCGTCTCGCCGAGCAGCGCGTGCAGGCCCGCGAGGAGCGGCCGGTCGCTGCGCCAGCTCGTGCTGAGCGTCGCCGTGTCGCCCGCGTCCTCGACCGCGCGCAGGTACGTCACCACGTCGGCGCCGCGGAACGCGTAGATCGCCTGCTTCGGGTCGCCGATGAGCACGAGCGTGCGGTGCCCGTGGAACGCGGTGCGCAGGATCTCCCACTGCTCCGGGTCGGTGTCCTGGAACTCGTCCACCATGACCACGCGGAACCGGGACCGGACGCGCTGCGCCGCCGTCTCGCCGTGCTCGGGGTCCGTGAGCGCGCGGCGCAGGAGCACGAGCAGGTCGTCGTAGTCGAGCAGGTGCATCGCGCGCTTGCGCGCCTCGACCTCGCGCCGCGCCGCGACCGCGACCTCGTACCGCGCCGCAGCCACCGACCCCGGTGCGGCGTCCGACGGCGCGACGACCGCCCCGTGGTCGCTCACCGCCGCGCGGGCGACGTCGCGCACGTCGCGCGGCGAGAGGATCGGCTCGCGCTCGTCGGCGAACCGCCGCACGTACAGGTCGTCCGTGACCTCCTCGACGAGGTCCGCGACGTCGGGCAGGAAGCTCGTCGCCAGGTCGACGTCCGCCGCCGTCCCCAGCGCCGTGAGCATCTGCTGGCAGAACCCGTGCGTCGTCGTGATCGTCGCCGCGTCGAGCTGGGACAGCGCGACGCGCAGGCGCTCGCGCCGGCGGGCGAGCTCGGCGTCGTCCGCCGCCGCGAGGAACGCGACCAGCGCGTCCGGGTGGTCCGCGGGGGAGGGGCCGCGCAGCGCGCGCTCCGTCGCGACGAGACGCTCGCGGACGCGGTCGCGCAGCTCCGACGTCGCGGCGCGGCCGAACGTGACGAGCATGATCTCGGGCAGCGCGGCCACGCCCTCGGCGACGTAGCGCGTCGTCAGCGTCGCGATCGTGTGGGTCTTGCCCGTGCCCGCGCTCGCCTCGAGCACGACCGTCCCGGCCGGCAGGTCGCCGAACGGGTCGAAGCGTCGGGGCGCGCCGCCCGTCCCGGACGCGCCTCCCGCAGGACCCCTCGCCGTGCCCTCCGGCGCGAGGGCGCCCTGCGTCGTGGTCCGGGACGTCGCGCCGTTCACCGGGCACCTCGCAGCTCGTTCTCCAGCAGGGGCTCCCAGACCCGGCGCGCCAGCGCGCCGAGGCGGGTCGGGTCGTCCGGGTAGCGGCCCAGGTCGGCCGTCGTGGCGCGGCCCGCGACGTCCTCCAGGGACGGGTTCTGCCCCCACGCGAGCACGACGTACGGGTCCTTGCGCTCGAAACCCTTGTTCCACGCCCAGCCCGCGCGCATCAGGGCGTCGCGCGCGTCGGACGTGCGCCGCTCCTCGGTGTAGCGCAGCGACACCTCCGGCAGCAGCGGCAGCGGCTCGCGCGCCGCCTCGTCACGCAGCGCCACCAGGTCGGCGAGGATCGTGGCCGCGGTGTCGCGGTCGGGCGGGGTGAGCGTCGACCACGCGACGCCCGGCCCGCGCGGCGACCGACCGATCGCGACGGCGTCCCACCGCCGGCCCGGGTCGCTCGCCGTGAGCGCGAGCGCCTGGACCCACGCGCGCAGACGGTGCTTGGGCCCGAGCCGCGAGTACTCGGTGCGCACGACCCGCGCGCCGTGCACCCCGGGCACGCTCCCCACGAGGGTGCGACCGCCGGGCAGCGCCGCGCGCACGTCGACCGTCTCGGCCGAGCTCAGCACGTCCTGGCTCACCGGGCGGCCCGCGGCGACGTCGGCCTCGCGCGCGGCCTCCACGGCCGCGACCCGGAGCGGGCCCACCGAACGGACCACGTCCTGCAGGGCGGACCGCCCGAGCTCGCGCGGCGGCACCTGCCCGCGACGCCACTCCGCCTGCATCGCCCGGTTCGGGTCGACGCCCGCGAGCGCGGCCCGCAGCACGCGGTCGCCGACGCCCCAGCCCGCGAGCCCGGTGAGCGCGAGCGGCAGCCGGTCCTCGACGTCCTCCTCGTCGAGAACGAGGCCCACGTCGAGCGTGTGCTGCGCGAACCAGCGCGGCGCGTTCTCGAGCAGACGGACGAGGTCGTCGAGCTCGACGTCCGACCCCCCCGATCCGGCCCCGACGCCCTCCGCGCCACCGGCCGCCCCGGGAAGGGCGAGCGGGGCCGCGACCAGCGCCCCGACGGCCCGGCGCTCGCGGCGCGCCGCGACCGCACCGGCGAACGCGGCGTCGTCGTGGCTGAACGCCCCGGGCACCCCGAGCGCGCCCGGCGTGAAGTTGCGCTCGTCCACGGTCTGCAGCGGGTGCTGCACGACGACGTGCTCGCGCGCGGGACGGCCGTCGGGCGTCGTGGCCAGGCGGTCGAGCGCGTCGAGCAGCTCCGCGACGGGCACGGCGGGCGGGCGGGGCGCGCCGGTGCGCTCGTCGGCGCCCGTGTGCACGACGACGAGGTGGTCGCCGGCCGCCGCGACCGCGTCGAGGAAGATCTGCCGGTCCTCGCTGCGCGCGTCGCGCTCGCCGATCTCGGGGTGCCGGGCGAGCAGGTCGTCACCCGCGGGCGCCGCCGTCCGGGGGAACACGCCGTCGTCCAGGCCGAGGAGGCACACGACCCGGTGGGGCACGGAGCGCATCGGCTCGAGCGAGCACACGGTGAGCGCACCCGTGCGGAAACCGGCGCGCGTCGGGCGCCCGGACAGGCGGTCGTCGAGGAGCGCGCGCACGTCCGCGAGCCGCAGCGCGACCCCGCCGTGCGCTGCGCCCGCCGCGCGGACGTCGCCCAGCACGCGCCTGGCCGAGCCCACCTGCCACGCCTCCGTCGGCGGCGCCTCGGCGAGGAGCGTGACCGCGCGGTCGAGCGTGTCGAGCCAGTGCGCGAGCGGGTGCACGCCGTCGAGACCGCGCAGGATCTCCGTGAGCCGCGCGACGAGCTCCGCGAGGCGGCCCGCGAGGTCCACGTCCGTCGACCCGACGTCGTCGAGCGGCAGCGCCGGGCCCACGAACCGCGCGTCCTCGTCGGCCATCGCCGCGCCGAGCAGGATGCGGTCCAGCGCCGCGTCCCACGTGCCCTGGCGCACGTGGCCGTCGATGCCGAAGCGGGTCCGGCGCTCGCCGTCCTCACCCCAGTGCACCCCCGCCTCGACGGCCCACCCGCGCAGGCGGTCGACGTCGTCGTCGGAGAAGCGGAACCGGCGTCGCACCGGGCTGCTCGCCGCGAGGTCGAGCACCTCGGACGCGGTGACGCGGCCGTCGGCGAGGCGCAGGAGCATCGCGAGCAGCGCGAGCACCGGGTTCGTCGTGCCCGCGCCGCGGTCGGCGAGGCTGACGCGCAGGCGCTGGCCGGGGTGGGCGTCGTCGCCGAGCTCGGGCACGGCGCCGAACGTCGCGGTGACGAGCGGGGCGAACGTCTCGACGTCGGGGCACAGCACGATGACGTCGCGCGCCTCGAGCGTCGGGTCGGCGGAGAACAGCCCGACGAGCGTCTCGCGCAGCACCTCGACCTGCCGCGCCCGGCCGTGGCACGCGAGAACCTGCACGGACCGGTCGCCCGGGTCGAGCACGTGCGCGGCGTCCGGGTCGTCGGACCGCAGCGCGCGCTGAAGGGCGCCGAGCAGCGTCGCCGGCGCGGCCGCAGCCTCGTGGTGGTGCTCGCGCGCCCCGCTGCCCGCGAGCCGGAGCTGCAGCTCGACCGCGTCGCGCCCCGTGGACGCGAGGAAAGGGTGGCGCGCGAGCGTCGGCAGGTCGGCGCGCCGCGCCCGGTCCTCGTCCGCCGTCGTCCGCCCTGCGTGGTCCGCGACGCTCGCCCAGAGCGCGGGCGACGGGTGCACGAGCCACACGTGGACGTCACGGTGCTCGGCGAGCGCGCGCAGGACCCGCAGCTCGTCCTCGGGCAGGCGCGTGGGTCCGAACACGGACAGGCGCGACGGGAGGTCGACGGCGTCCGGGTCGGCGCGCAGCGCCGCGACCGCCTCCGCGACGCGACGCGCCGGGTCGGTGGCGGGCACACGGTCCACCAGGCGGCGCCACAGCTCGGGCTGCCACGCGAGGTCGTCCGGGGCGTCCGACGCCCGACCGGTCGGGGACGCCGACGACCACGCGAGCACGACCTCGGGGCGCTGGCGCGCGTAGTCGACGAGGAGGTCCGCGAGCCGGCGCGCGAGCGTGAGGCGCCGGGCCCGGCGCACCTCGTCGCCCGGGTCGCCGACGTAGCGCGCGAGCGGCGCCGCCCACGGCTCTGCGAGGTGCGCGTCGAGCACCTCGAGCACCGACCAGGCGAGCCGCTCGGGGCGCCACGGGTCGTCGTCGGGGTCGAGGTCGGTGAGGTCGGCGACCACCTGCTCGACGAGCCGGCGCGGCCCGCGGAAGTCCACGTTGGCGCAGACGCCCGACGACTCGCCCGCGCCCAGGTGGTGCGAGAGCCGCTGCGCGAGCCAGCGCTCGACCCCGCGCGTCGGGACCGCGACCACGTCCGGGGTGAACGGGTCCTCCGGGGCCTCGGCGAGCACGGCGGCGAGCGGCGCCACGAGCGCCTCGGCACGCTCGGAGCGGTGCACGTGCAGCACGAAGGACCCCTGTCGGTGGTGGTGGACCGGTCGTCGCGCCCCGCCGGTGGCCGGGCGCTACGAGGAGGCTACGAGGTGCGTCCCACAGCGTCGAACCGTCGTCCACAGCGGTGCCCAGTCCCGCCGCGCGAGCAGGCGCCCCGCCGACCGAGCAGGCGCCCCGCCGAGCATGCGGTCGTGGCCCGCCCCGGCGCCCGGACGGGCCACAACCGCATGCTCGGCGCGAGGGGGTCAGTCCGCGACGGGCCAGGGCTGCCAGCGGCCGCCGGGGAGGGACGCCAGCCGGCGGTGCGCCGCCGCCGCGACGGCCCGCGCGAGCCTCCGCTGCCCTTCGCCCGACTCCCGGCGCCCGTCGGGTCCTTCGAGGGCGTAGCGCACCCAGGACTCGCCGAGCAGGTACCGCGGTCCGCTGACCCCCTCGGAGAAGAGACCCCCTGCGACGCCCAGCACGAGGTCCTCGAGCCCTTCGGCGGCACCCTCCGCCGTCTCGTCGCACGCGTCGCAGCCGCACGACGGGAACCTGTCCTCGTGCAGCACCCCGGCGCGCACCACGACGCTCGGGTAGCCGGTGACGACGAGGGTCAGCGGCGCGGCGTCGTCGGACATCGGCGTGAGGCGCACTGCCCGCACGGCGCCCGGACCGACGTCGTGCGCCCCCGCGAGCACCGGGTGCGCGGGTGTGTCCGCGGTGTGCGGCGCCAGGTCGGCGTCGCGCAGGTCGACGTCCTCGACCGTGACGACGTAGGTCGCCGCGAGGTGCCGCACGAGCGCGTCGGCGACGTCGACGACCGGAGCGAACCGCTCCGGGTGGGAGTCCACGGAGTACGTGTCCTCGGGCGGGCCGTCGAGGTGGTCCCAACGTCCGCCGTACTCGAACGGCGCCCCGTCGGCGTCGTGGAACACCTGGCGGGGGACCGGCGGGCGGACGTAGGCGGTCACGCCGTCAGGCTAGGGCGACCGCCGCCGTCGAGCATGCGCTTTCTGCCAGCCGACCATGCGCCTGTGGCCCGTCCCGACGCCGGGACGGGCCACAAGCACATGCTCGGCGGGAGGGTCAGGCGTCGAGCGCCCGCTCGACGTCCTCGATGACGTCGAGCGGGTCCTCCAGCCCGACGGACAGGCGCACGGTCGTCTCCGCGATCCCGACGGCGGCCCGACCCTCGGGGCCGAGCTTGCGGTGCGTCGTCGTGGCCGGGTGGGTGACGAGGGACTTCGCGTCGCCGAGGTTGTTCGAGATGTCGACGACCTGCAGCGCGTCCAGGAACGTGAACGCGCGCTTCTTCGCCGTCTCGGGGTCGGTGCCCTCGGGCACGGCGAGGTCGAACGTCACGACGGTCCCGCCGCCGCTCTGCTGCGACTGCGCGAGCTCGCGCTGCGGGTGCGACCCGAGGAACGGGTACCGCACGCGCCCGATTCCGGGGAGCTGCTCCAGCGCCTCCGCGACCTGCTGTGCGGCGGCGTTCTGCGCCGCGACACGCACGGGCATCGTCTCCAGTCCCTTGAGCAGCACCCACGCGTTGAACGCCGAGAGCGACGGGCCGGTGTTGCGGACGAACGTCTGCACGGGCCCGTGGACGAACTCCTCCGTCCCGAGGATCGCCCCGCCGAGCACGCGGCCCTGGCCGTCGATGTGCTTGGTCGCCGAGTACACGACGACGTCCGCCCCGAGCTCCAGCGGCTTCTGCAGCAGCGGCGTCGCGAACACGTTGTCGAGCACCACGACTGCGCCGGCGGCGTGCGCGAGCTCGCTCACGCGCCGCGCGTCGACGATGTCCTGCATGGGGTTGGACGGCGTCTCGAAGAACACGACGTCCGCGGGCGTGGAGAGCGCCTCCTCCCACTGCGACAGCACGTGCCCGTCGACGTAGTCCGTGCGCACGCCCCACTTCGCGAAGATCTCGTCGAAGATGACGAGGCTCGACCCGAACAGCGCGCGCGCCGCGACGATGCGCGACCCGGAGCCCACGAGCGCGGCGAGCGCCGTGAACACCGCGGACATGCCGGACGCCGTCGCGTAGCAGGCCCCCGCGCCCTCCAGGAGGCGCAGGCGCTCCTCGAACGTGTGCACGGTCGGGTTGCCGTAGCGCGAGTACACGAACCGGTCGAGCTCGCCCTTGAACGCGGCCTCGGCGTCGGCCGCGCGGTCGTACGTGTAGCCCTGCGTGAGGAACAGCGCCTCGGACGTCTCCTGGAAGTCGGTGCGCGCGTGGCCGCCGCGCACGGCGAGCGTTGCGGGACGGGCGGTCGCGGGCAGGGGCTTGCGGCCGGAGCCGCCGGGCACGCTCCCGGGCAGGGACGCGCTCACCGCGCCGCCTCGTCGTACGTCGTCGTCGGCAGGCCGCGGACCTTCCAGCCCTCGACGTCGCGCAGGCCCGAGAAGCCCTGCGCGCCCTCGAAGCCCTCGAGCACGTTGTACGACGGCCCGAGCCCCGCGGCGGTCGCGGCACGCGCGGCGCCGATCGAGCGCTGGCCCGAGCGGCACAGGAACACGACGGGGCGCTCCTCGCCCGGCGTCAGGCCGGCCTCGACGAGCTGGTCCACGAACCGGGGGTTGGGGCCGGCCGGGGTCACCCACTCGTCGAACACGACCTCGCGGCCGAGGTCGGTGGCGTCGGGAACGCCGATCGTGCGCCACTCGCCCTCGGTGCGGACGTCCACGAGGACGGCCCGCTCGTCGCTCGCGAGCAGGTCCCACGCCTGCTGCGGGGTGAGGTCGCCGGCGTAGCCGACGGCGGGTCGGGCGTCGGGCGGTGCCGGCCTGGGTGCCGACGTCTGCTGGGACTGGTCGCTCATGAGTCCTCCTCCATCGATCGTGGCAGTAGCACCCTGCGCCCGGCCGCCTCGCGACGGACCGGGGGGTTGCTGCGGCGTCGACGTGCCACGTCACTCGGCCGCTCCGGATGGTTGCTCGGGATCGTACGCCACGTGTCCGACGCGCGGAACGCCCGTCTCGGGGAGCGGCCCGCAGGCCGGGGTGCCCGACGTCGGACGGTCGCGCTAACGTGGCCGCGGCCGGGCGGGGGTCCCGGCGGGCTGGGGGATCGGTGCGGATCGCGCGAGGACGTGCGGTGGCCGCGGCCGCGGTCGCCGGAGTGGTCGTGGCGGGTGTCGTCCTGCTGTGGACGGCGCCCGAGGGCGAGGAGGTGCCGCGGGCGGTGGCCGAGGTGGCCGTCGTGGGGGACGGCGCCGGTCTGTCCACCCAGCGGCCGCGGGTGGTCCAGGTCGAACCCGAGGAGGACCTCGTCTCGCCCTTCCCCACCCGCGCTGCCCTCGACGCGGAGACAGGTGAGCCGATCGATCTCGCTGACCTCGTCGTCGGAGGATACGAGGGCTGGTGGAGCTCGGACGGGAACGGCGAGGCGTGCGACGCCTACGCCGACGCACACCCGGAGGTCGTGCTCGCGAGCACCCGCACGGGTGCGGTGATCGAGGCGCACGCTCGCGGTGTGCGCCTCCAGCGCCCGCCCACGGCGCCGCCGGGCGACCCGGCGCGGTGGCCGGCCGACTCGGTCGTGGTGCTCGACGCGCGCACCGGCGACGTGCTCGAGTCGTTCGCGGTCGACGAGAGCGGCTGGCCTGTGGACCCGCCACCCGCCGACTGCGTCCCGCAATCCGAGACGCCGTGACCACCGGTTGACACGCGGCGTCCCGCGCGCACATCCTGGGACGCAGGTCATGAGTGCCAGCGTGAAACCCCGGTTTGCTGGCCGGCAACCCTCCTCTCGCGGCGGGGTGCCCCGGGTGACGACCAGGCCGCACGCCGACCGGCGCGTGGCAAGCGCGGGGATCACCGTCCCCGGACCGCCCTCGGAGGACTGTGCCATGACTGCTCTCGCCGACGTCTCGTGTCCGACGGACGCCCCGGCCCCTGACCTCGCGGCGCTCGCCGACGCGCCCGCCCTCCTGCCCGTCGTCGGCGGGGACACGCTCGTCCCGCTCGTCGACGGCCGCAGAGTCCCGTACGCCAACCTCGACGTCGCCGCGTCGGCGCCGGCCCTGCGGTCGGTCGCGGACCGCGTGACCGAGGTGCTGCCGCTCTACGCGAGCGTGCACCGTGGCGCGGGCTACCTGTCCCAGGTCTCGACGGCGCTCTACGAGGCGTCGCGCCGCACGATCGGTGCGTTCGTCGGCGCGCGCGAGGACGACGTCACCGTCGTCACGCGCAACACGACCGACTCGCTCAACCTGCTCGCGGGTTGCGTCCCGGCGAACGCGGACGGCACGCCCGGGCGCGTGCTCGTCCTCGACGTCGAGCACCACGCGAACCTCCTGCCGTGGCAGCGCACGGGTGGCGCGACCGTCCTCGCGGGCGGCGCGTCCGTCGCGGAGACGCTGTCGGGGCTGCGCACGGAGCTCGCGCGCTTCCCGTACGCGCTCGTCGCGGTGACGGGCGCGTCGAACGTCACGGGCGAGTCGCTGCCCGTCGCGGACGTCGTGCGGATCGCGCACGACGCCGGAGCGCGCGTCGTGCTCGACGGCGCCCAGCTCGTGCCGCACCGCGGGTTCTCCCTCGCGGACTCGGGCGTGGACTACGTCGCGTTCTCCGGACACAAGACGTACGCGCCGTTCGGCGCGGGCGCGCTCGTTGGGCGCCGCGACTGGCTCGACGGGGGCACGCCATACCTCGCGGGCGGCGGCGCCGTGCGCCAGGTCGCCGTGACCGGGACGCAGTGGCAGACGGCGCCCGCGCGCCACGAAGCCGGGTCGCCGAACGTCGTGGGCGCCGCGGCGCTCGCGGCCGCGTGCGACGCGCTCGGCGCGCTCGACCCGGCCGACCTGCACGCGCACGAGGCGACGCTCCGCGCGGCGCTCGTCGACGGCTTGGAGGCGGTGCCGGGCGTGCACGTCGTGCGGGTCTGGGACGACGCCGTCGACCCGGTGGGCGTCGTGACGTTCTCCGTCGAGGGGCACGACCCCGGCCTCGTCGCCGCCTACCTCTCGGCCGAGCACGGCATCGGCGTGCGCGACGGCCGGTTCTGCGCCCACCCGCTGCTCGCGCGCCTCGGGTACGACGCCGGCGCGATCCGCGCGTCGGTCGGCGTCGGGACGACCGGGGCGGACGTCGTGCGCCTCGTCGAGGCGGTGCGCGCGTACGTCGAGCAGGGCCCGGCGGCGCGGTACGAGGTGGTCGACGGCTGCTGGGCCGTCGCGGACGACCCCCGTCCCGTGCCCGCGGGCTCCGGTCTGGAGGGCCTTTTCGCGACCGCCGCGGCGGGCTTCCTCGCCGACGCCGCGGGCTGCGGACCGGCCGTCTGACCGGCGTCCTCGGACCGCGGCGCAGCGCGTTCACCGGGCCGTCGCCGAGCGTTGTCCACCGCGTCGCTCGACCCTCTTGGCGCGGTGTTCCGCGTGTGCACTGATATGCGCTGTGCTGCACGACGTCGTCCTCTCGGGGCACGGGTTCCGGCTGGAACCGCTGGCCCCGGAGCACGCTGAGACGCTGGCCGGCCTCGTCGACGAGGCGATGTGGTCAGGCATGAGCGTCCCCATGCCGTTCGGGGTCGCGGGGATGGCCGAGCTCGTGGCCGCGACGCGTGCCGCGCCCGACCTCACGGGCTTCGTCGTGCGCGCGGTCGACGCCGACGGCCGACCCGGCGCGGTGCTCGGCAGCACCGCGTTCCGCGACCTGTCGCTCGTGGACCGGCGGGTCGAGATCGGGCGCACGTTCTACGCCCGCACGGCGTGGGGGAGCCTCGTCAACCCGGTGACGAAGTGGCTGCTCATGCGGCACGCGTTCGAGACGTGGGACGTGCACCGCGTGGGGTTCCGCGTCGACGCGCGCAACGAGCGCTCGCTCGGCGCGATGCGCCGCCTCGGCGCCTACGAGGAGGGCGTCATGCGCGGCCACCGCGCCGCGCCGGACGGCACGCGCGCCGACTCCGTGATGTTCTCGGTCCTCGCGCCCGAGTGGCCCGGCGTGGAGGTGGGCCTGCTCGAGCGGATCACCGCCCCGCGCGTCGTCCCCGTCCTGGCGCCGGCCCTCGGCGGGCTCGCGCAGCCGCTCGCCGCGTCGTAGCGCGACCGGGCCGCAGACGCCGCGAGGGCCCCGCCGGAGCGGGACCCTCGCGAAGCGCTCGACGGTCGGGACTACCGGTCGAAGGCGTCCTTGACGTCGTCACCGGCCTGCTTGAGGTCGGCCTTCGTCTGGTCGGTCTTTCCCTCGGCCTCGAGGCGCTCGTTGTCCGTGGCCTTGCCCGCGCCCTCCTTGAGCTTGCCGCCCGCCTCCTCGGCGGCGTGCTTGGCCTTGTCTCCGAGTCCCATGGGTGCTCCTCTCGTCGGTACCGCCCGACCGTAGGCAGGGGTCCGCCCGCTCGCACGCCGTCGGCAGCAACGCGTGTGGTGGGATGTGCGGGTGCAGCACGACACCACCCTCGAAGGCTTCGGCGTCCGCCTCGAACCGCTCGCCGAACGGCACGCCGCGGCGCTCGGCGCGATCGTCGACGACGGCCTCTGGGCCGGCATGGCGAGCGCCGTGCCCCGCGGCACGGAGGCGATGACCGCGTACGTCCGCGACGCCGTCGCCGCGCCCGGTCGGCTCGCGTTCGCCGTCGTCGGGGTGGACGGGGCCGGGGCGACCGGAGCGCTGCCCGACGACGTCCCGGCGGTCCGCGGGTCGACGTCCCTCTACGAGTGGGTGCCGTCGCAGGGCCGCGTCGAGCTCGGCTCGACGTTCTACGCGCGCGAGTGGTGGGGCGGCACGACGAACCCGGCGTGCAAGTACCTCCTGCTGCGGCACGCGTTCGAGGACCTGGGCGTGGCGCGCGTCGCGCTCCGGGCGGACGCGCGGAACTCCCGGTCCGTCGCCGCGATCCGGCGCCTGGGCGCAGTGCCCGAGGGTGTGCTCCGCAGCCACCGCGTCGCCCCCGACGGGTCGCGTCAGGACACCGCCTACTTCTCCGTCCTCGTCGACGAGTGGCCCGCCGTCCGCGACGGACTGCTCGCCCGCCTCGCCCGCCCCGCCTGAAGGGGCCGCGCGCCGAGAACGAGCCTGCACGGCCGCGAGCACGGGGTTGGTGTCGTTGTCCCGACGAAGACGACACCAACCCCGTGTTCGGCCCGGGGCGGGGCGGGCGGTCAGGGGCGCGGCGTCACGCGGCCCGTGAGGTGGAGCCGACCCCTGCCGTCCCACGCCTGGTAGACGAGCCCGGCGCCCGGTTCGCCCGCGCCGTCGGGCACGGCGGTCGCGACCTGCGCGACGGCGTCACGCGCCGCGGCGGGGACCTCGGCCGCGGGGCGCAGCGCGACGTCGACCGTGCTCGGCAGGAGCACGGGCTTGGCGAACGTCACCGTCCAGTCGTACGTGTCGCCGCGCCGCGGGCCCGTCTCGGCGAGCGCCCGGGCGGCCGTGTACATGCCGTGCGCGATCGCGCGCGGGAACCCGAACGCCTTGGCGCCGAGGGCGGACGTGTGGATGGGGTTCCGGTCGCCGGAGACCGCCGCGTACGCGCGGCCCGTCCCCGCGCCGAGCGACCAGCGGGCCGTCGGGAGCGGGGGCGAGAACGGCGCCGGCGCCGTCTCGCCGTCGTCGGGCGTCGCGTCGCCCGGCAGGGTGACGCCCTTCGCGAGGTACGTGGACACGCCCCGGTACGCGAGCGTCGTCGCCGCGAGGCCGCTCCCGGCGGCGCGCTCGGCGTCCGTGCGCTCGACCGAGACCTCCGTGACGAGGTCGACCTGGGCCCCCCGGCGGTGCGGCCGCACACCCTGGGCCCACGCCCGCACCTCCAGCGCGTCGCCGAGGCGCACGGGCCGCAGCACGGACGCCGAGTTCGCGAGGTGCACCATGCCCAGCAACGGCAGGGGGAAGTCCGGGCGGACCATGACCGCGGTCGCGAGCGGGAACCCGAGGACGTGCAGGTACCCGGCGGGCAGCACGTCCGACGGCGCCTCGCCCACGAGACGGGCGTACCGCGCGAGGTGCTCCGCGCTCCCCACGTGACCCGGCGCGGCGTCGTCTCCCGTGGGCACGCCCGCGACGCGGTAGGTGACGTCGGGCAGCGCGAGGTCGCGCCGCGGCGTCGCGCCCGGCAGGCGGTGGGCCGCCGCGAGCCGGCCCGACGCCGCGACGCCCCGCACGTACAGGCCGCCGAGCCCCGGGACCGCGGGCAGCGTCTCGACGCGCGCGGGGGCGCGGTCCGCCGGACGCGCGGCGTCGGGCCCCGTCACCGGCCCACCACGTTCTGCCCGCACACGCGCAGCACCTGGCCGTTGACGCCCGCGGCCGCGGGCGACGCGAGGAACGCGATCGCCTCGGCGACGTCCACGGGCTGGCCGCCCTGCTGGAGCGACGCCACGCGGCGCGCGACCTCGCGCTGCACGAACGGGATCGACGCCGTCATGTCCGTCTCGATGAAGCCCGGCGCGACGGCGTTCGCCGTGCCGCCCGGACCGCCCGGCGCCGCGAGCAGACGCGCGAACGCCCGCGTGTGCCCGATGACGCCGGCCTTCGAGAACGCGTAGTTCGCCTGCCCGCGGTTGCCCGCGATGCCGCTCGTCGACGCGAGCGACACGATGCGCGGCTCCGAGGAGAACCCGTTCGCGCCCAGCAGGTACTCCGTGATCCGCAGCTGCGCGGCGAGGTTCACCGCGATCACCGCGTCCCACTTGTCCGGGGACATGTTCGCGAGCAGCTTGTCGCGCAGGATCCCCGCGTTGTGCACGAGGACGTCGAGTCCGCCGTGCCGGGCGCGGGCGTGCTCGAGGATGCGGGCGCCCGCGTCGTCGGCGGTCACGTCGAGCTGCAGCGCCGTGCCCCTGATCTCGTTCGCGACCGCGGCGAGCGCCTCGCCCGCCGCGGGCACGTCGACCACGACGACCTTCGCGCCGTCGCGCGCGAGCGTGCGCGCCACCTGCGCCCCGATGCCGCGCGCCGCGCCCGTGACGACGGCGACCTTGCCGGCGAGCGGCCGGTCGACGTCCACGGCGGGGTCGGCGTCGGACGCCCCGACGCGCAGGAGCTGGCCGTCGACGAACGCGGACCTCGCGGACAGGAAGAAGCGGAGGGTCGCGAGGACGCTCGGGCTGTCGACCGGGGCGTCGTCGGTCACCTGGACGCCGTTGCCGGTCGCGCCGTAGCGCAGCTCCTTGGCGACGGACCGCAGGAACCCGTCGACGCCCTCGCGGGCGGCGGCGAGCTCGGGGGAGTCGGTCTCGGCGGGGGCGCGCGAGATCATCACGACGCGCCCGTTCGGCGCGAGGCGGCGCAGCGTCGCGGAGAGCGCCATGACGGGCGCGGACGCGTCCTCGGGGCGCTCGATGCCGCTGAGCACGACGACGACCGCCCCCCAGCGCGTCGTGTCGTCGGGGGTCTGGCGCACGTCGAGGTCCCAGCCGAGCAGGGCCTCGGCGACGCGGTCGGCGTCGTCGCGGACGCCGGGGGTGCCGCCGAGGACGAGCACGGGCCCGACGGTGAGCGGGTCGCCCGCGCGGTAGCGGCGCAGCACGGCCGGGCGGGGCAGGCCGAGCTTCTTCGCGAGCGTCTTCGTGAAGCCGGAGTTGACGGCCTGGACGTAGGAGTCGGTCACGGTGGTTCCTCTCGGGTCGTCGGGCCGTCAGGCGGTGGCGTCGGTGGCAGGGACCGACTCGAGGATCGCGGCGACGCCGAGGCCGCCCGCCGCGCACACCGAGATCAGCGCGCGCGCCGGTGCGCCGGTCTCGGCGGTCCGCTGCGCGAGGAGCTTGGCCGCCGTCGCGACGATACGCCCGCCGGTCGCGGCGAACGGGTGGCCCGCCGCGAGGGACGACCCGTTGACGTTGAGGCGCGTGCGGTCGATCGAGCCGAGGGGGCCGTCGAGCCCGAGCTCGGTGCGGCAGTACTCGTCGTCCTCCCAGGCCTTGAGGGTCGTGAGGACGGTCGACGCGAACGCCTCGTGGATCTCGTAGAAGTCGAAGTCGCCGAGCGCGAGCCCGTTGCGCGCGAGCAGGCGCGGGACGGCGTGCGCGGGGGCCATGAGCAGGCCCTCGTGGCCGTGCACGAAGTCGACCGCCGCGGTCTCGGCGTCGACGACGCGCGCGAGCAGCGGCAGATCGCGCTCGCGCGCCCAGTCGGCCGACGCGAGCAGCACCGTCGAGGCGCCGTCGGTGAGCGGCGTCGAGTTGCCGGCCGTCATGGTCGGGGTCACGCCGTCGAGGCGCTTGCCGTACACGGGCTTGAGCGCGGCGAGCTTCTCCATCGAGGAGTCGGTGCGCAGGTTGTCGTCGCGCACGAGGCCGCGGAACGGGGTGACGAGGTCGTCGAAGAACCCGGCGTCCCATGCGGCCGCGAGGTGCTCGTGGCTCGCGAGCGCGATCTCGTCCTGCGCCTCGCGCGAGATGTCCCAGCGCGCGGTCGTGATCGCCTGGTGCTCGCCCATGGACAGGCCGGTGCGCGGCTCGTCCGTGGCGGGCGTGAGCGGCGCGAGGTCGGCGGGGCGGACCTTCGCGAACGCCTTGACCCGCTGGCCGAGCGTCTTGGCGTGGCTCGCCTCGAGCAGCGCGCGGCGCAGGCCCTCGCTCACGGCGATCGGCGCGTCGGACACGGTGTCGGAGCCGCCCGCGACGCCCGACTCGACCTGGCCGAGGCGGATCTTGTTCGCGACGGCGATCGTCGCCTCGAGGCCCGTCGCGCACGCCTGCTGGAGGTCGTACGCGGGGGTCTGCGGCGAGAGCGACGAGCCGAGGACGGACTCGCGCACGAGGTTGAAGTCGCGCGAGTGCTTGAGCACCGCGCCGCCGACGACCTCGCCGAGCCGCTCGCCCTGGAGGCCGAAGCGGGCCACGAGACCTTCGAGCGCGGCGGTGAACATCTCCTGGTTGCTCGCGGACGAGTACTTCTTCCCGGCGCGGGCGAACGGGATCCGGTTCCCGCCCACCACCCAGGCGTCGCGCGGGGCGCCGGTCGCGGCGCTCGGGGCCGGTGCCCCGGTCTCGGGGGCCTGCTCGGGGTTCCGGCGGGGGCTGGTGCGGTTGGCCACTGTGCCTCACTTCCTGTCCGTGCTCGCTGCGCTGCGTCGGTCCGGCCCGGCGGCTCGGCGCGAGGCGCGCGGAGACGAAGGGAGGGGGCCGGCTGGTGTCCAATACCAACAGTACCTGATACTCTCAGTTTCGTGAGTCGGGTCACAGGGCGTCGCCCTGCCCCGGCACGGTACCGACGCGGTACCGACGACATCGAGGTCGGGCGCAGACGGAGGACGACGTGAACGCAGGTGCCGACGCGCGACCGGTCACCCGAGGGCGGGTGCAACCGGGCGCAGCGGTGGACGGCCGGTCGACCCGCTGGGACGAGCACCGGGCGGCGCGCCGCGCCGAGCTCATCCGGGCAGCGAGCAAGGCCGTGCACCGGGGAGGCCCCGGGGTCTCCATGGACGAGATCGCGGCGGCGTCGGGGACGTCGAAGTCGATCATCTACCGCTACTTCGACGACAAGACGGGCCTGCAGGTCGCGCTGGGCGCCGCCGTCGTGGGCCAGATGCACGACGCGCTGACCCAGGCCGCGGAGGCGGCCGAGACACCGAAGCGCGCGCTGCGCGCCATGGTGGGCGTGTACCTCGAGATGATCGAGAGCTCGCCCAACGTCTACTACTTCGTCACGCGCACGAGCGCCGTGGCCGGGACGGAGGAGCCCGCCGCCCAGCTCGCCGCGAGCGGGCCCGCGACGAACGGCGCGGCTGCGAACCGGGCGCCCCTCGCCGCGTTCCTCGACTCGGTGATCGAGCTCGTCGCCGAGCCGTTCGCGCGCGTCACCGACGTCTCGGCCGCGGACGCCGCGGCATGGGCGGCGGGCGCGGTCGGCTTCGTGCGGGGCGCCGGGGAGTGGTGGCTCGCCCACCGCGACCGCCCCGACGTGCCCGACCGCGAGCAGCTCACCGAGCGCGTCGCCGCCTGGCTGTGGGCCGGGCCCGTCGGCGTCCTCTCCCACAGCCCGGCCGCCCGCACCCCCGACGACCGCCGCGCGCCGACCGGGGCGCGCCGCGACGCCGCCCGACCCGACCTCGACCGCCCGCTGCACCGGGCCGCCACCTCAGACCTCAAGGAGACCTCATGACCGCCACGTCCGATCGTCCCGCCCTCGCGCAGCGCTCGACGAGCGCCGGCGACGCGGCGTCGACGTCCGAGGCCCGCGTCGACGTCGAGTCCCTGTCGACGCTCCTCCTCGGCCGCTGGGCCGACCTGCGCGCGAGCGCCCGCGCGACCGCCGGCGAGGAGGCGTTCCAGCGCATCGAGGGGCTGAGCATGCGCGAGCACCGCGAGCGCGTGCTCGAGCAGATGCGCCTGCTCGTCGGCAAGGGCCAGGTGTGGCGGGCGTTCCCCGAGCACCTCGGCGGCGCGAACGACCCGGGCGGCAACCTCGCCGGGTTCGAGGAGCTCGTCGCCGCGGACCCGTCGCTGCAGATCAAGGCCGGCGTCCAGTGGGGGCTGTTCAGCGCGGCGATCCTGCACCTGGGCACCCCCGAGCAGCAGGACCGCCTCCTGCCCGGCGCCATGGACCTCTCGGTCCCCGGCGCGTTCGCCATGACGGAGATCGGGCACGGCTCCGACGTCGCGAGCATCGCGACGACCGCGACCTACGACCCGGAGACCGAGGAGTTCGTCATCCACACCCCGTTCCGCGGGGCGTGGAAGGACTACCTCGGCAACGCCGGTGTGCACGGCGTCGCCGCGGTCGTGTTCGCGCAGCTCATCACCAAGAACGTCAACCACGGCGTGCACGCGTTCTACGTGCCGATCCGTGACACGAACGGCGAGCGCGACGAGCTCGGCCGCCTGCCGTTCCTGCCCGGCGTCGGCGGCGAGGACGACGGCCAGAAGGGCGGGCTCAACGGCATCGACAACGGCCGCCTGCACTTCGACCACGTGCGGGTCCCGCGCACCGACCTGCTCGCCCGCTACGGCTCGGTCGCCCCCGACGGCACCTACTCGAGCCCGATCGAGAGCCCGGGCCGCCGCTTCTTCACGATGCTCGGCTCGCTCGTGCAGGGCCGCGTCTCGCTCGACGGCGCCGCCGTCACGGCCGCGAAGCTCGGCCTCGCGATCGCCGTCCGGTACGCCAACGAGCGCCGCCAGTTCACCGGGGCGACGCCGACGGAGGAGGTCGTCCTCCTCGACTACGGCACCCACAAGCGCCGCCTCATCGTCCCTGTCGCCGAGGCGTACGCCGCGCACTTCGCGCACGACCGCCTGCTCGACCTGTTCCACTCCGTGTTCTCCGGCGAGGAGGACACGCCCGAGCAGCGCGAGGACCTCGAGACGACGGCCGCCGCGCTCAAGGCGACGAGCACGCGGTTCGCGCTCGACGTGCTCCAGGAGACGCGCGAGGCGTGCGGCGGCGCGGGCTTCCTCACGACCAACCGCATCACGAGCCTGCGCGCGGACCTCGACGTGTACGCGACGTTCGAGGGCGACAACACGGTGCTGCTCCAGCTCGTCGCGAAGCGCCTCCTCGCCGACTACGGCAAGCAGTTCAAGGGCATCACGCCCGGCCAGATGGCGCGCGTCGTCGTCGAGCGCGCGGGCGACATGGCGCTGCACCGCACGCCGCTCAAGCGCGCCGCGCAGGCGCTCGCGGACGTCGGCGACCCGCGCCGTGCGGCCGGTCACCTGCGCGACCCCGAGACGCAGCGCGCGCTGCTCACCGACCGGGTCGAGACGATGGTCGCGGACGTCGCGCAGGCGCTGCGGCCCGCGCAGAAGGCGGACCCGGAGACGGCGACGAACCTGTTCAACGCGCACCAGGTCGAGCTCGTCGAGGCGGCCCGCGCGCACGCCGAGCTGCTGCGCTGGGAGGCGTTCACGCAGGCGCTCGAGACGGTCGAGGACGCGGGGACGCGCGAGGTGCTCACCACGCTGCGCGACCTGTTCGGCCTGAGTCTCGTGGAGCGCCACCTCGCGTGGTACCTGCTCAACGGGCGCCTGTCGGCGCAGCGCGCCCGGACCGTGACGAGCTACCTCGACCGGCTCGTGGACCGTCTGCGCCCGCACGCGCAGGACCTCGTCGACGCGTGGGGCTACGGCCCCGAGCACCTGCGGGCGACGATCGCGACGGGCATCGAGAAGGAGCGGCAGGACGAGGCGCGCGAGTACTACCGGCGCCTGCGCGCGAGCGGCGACGAGCCGCGCAGCGAGAAGTCCCTGCGCAAGGCCTCGAAGGGTGGCCCGCAGGCACGCTGACCGGTCCTGACCGGCGGGGGCGGCTGCCGCCCCCGCCCCGGAACGTCCTCGGCGCAGCAGGCGGAGCGGTACCGCCGCCGAGGTCAGGCCCGGGCGGCACGACGTCCACCAGCCGTCGTGCGGCCCGGGCCGTTGCCGTCCCGCCGACCACGGCGTTGCTCACCGTCGAACACGGGGTTGCTGTCGTTCTGGGCTCCCGAACGACAGCAACCTCGTGTTCGGCCGCTTGGGGTGTCGTCAGGTCGGGTTGCAGCGCGCGGCCATCGTGTCGAGCAGCCCGACGTCGGGCCGCCAGGGCTCGAGGTTCCACGTCGCCTTGCCCGGGGCGCCGACGGCGTGGCACACGAGCTGGTCGCGCATCGTCGGGGAGTCGGCCTCCGGCTCGGCGGCCACGACCTGCGCCCACACGAGCTCCCGGCCCGCCTGCCCGGCGGTCCGCGCCCACGCGGTCGGGTCGACGGCGAGCGACCGGCCGCCCTCGCGCTCACCCCAGCCGGTGCTCCGCAGGGCCTGCGTGCCCAGCGGCACGACGACGTCCCACGCCGATGGCGTCCCCGCCGTCGGCACGAGCGTCACCTCCGCGTGCCGCGCGTCGACGAGCGCGGTGCGCACGCTCGGCGTCGCCGACGGGTCGTCCTCCGGCCCGCCGTCGCCGTTCGCCCCGGCGTCCGCGCCGTCGTCGCGGTCCGTCCCGTCGCTCGCGTCGTCGTCGCGGTCCGTCACGTCGCCCGGGCCGTCGGTGCCGGACGCGACGGGCGCTCCCGTGCCGGGGCCGTCCGCGTGCGGAGCGATCACGCGCGGCGCGCCGAGGCCGCCGACGGGGGTGCCGGCGTCGTCCAGGACGGTGAGGGTGCCGTCGGCGTGACGGACCAGCGACCCGCCCTCGACCGAGATCCGGGCCGGGCCGTCGGCGAGGACGAGCGTGACGTCCGACGCGCCCTCGTCACCGGCCGTGACCGCCGCCGCCGGGCCGGACCCGCTCGGTGCGCCCGGGGGGAGCGGGGGCACGGCGACCTCGACGGTCGCCGGCCCCACCGGCACGACCACCGTCTCCGCGGCACCCTCGGACTCCTCCGCGGGGTCCTGCGCGCCGGACGCGTCGCCCGCGCCGGACGGGTCACCCGCGCCGGAGGTCCGGCCCGCGTCGGACGCCTCGTCCGAACGCGTCGTCGCGGGTGCGGGGGCGACCGGGGAGGCGTCGTCGCCCGGCGTGCACGCGACGAGGGCGAGCGGCAGCAGGACGCCGACGACGAGCCGGCGCCGCGCCGTCGCCGCGGACCGACGCCGCGTCGTCGCCCCCGGCCCCCCGGCGCGCGCCCCCCCCGCGGGCCCCGCGGGCCCCGGCGGGCATGGGCCCAGCAGGGGGGGGGGGGCCCCCGGCCCGGGGGGGGGGGGGGGCGGGGGGCGGGGGGGGGGGGGCGCCTCGCGGCCCCTTCGACAGCCCCCCCCCCCCCCCCCCCCCGGCCCTACTCGGGGGTTGGGGGCCCCACCGGGTCCCTCACGACCCCAACCCCGTGGTCGAGAGCGCGCGATGCCGTGCTCGTCAGGCGAAGAACACCCGCAGGTCGGCGACGACGTCCTCGGGGACCTCGAGCGCCGCGTAGTGGCCGCCGCGCGGGAACTCGGACCAGTGCTCGATCCGGGCGTTGTCCCGCTCGGCGAAGGCGCGCAGCGTCTGGAAGTCGTCCTTGAACACGGCCACGCCGATCCGCCCCTGGCTCACGACGGGCTCCGCGCCCGACCGCTGCTCGGCGTAGTGGTAGCGCGCCGCCGTCGCGTAGGAGTTGGTGAGCCAGTAGAGCGTCGCCTGCGCGAGCACCTGGTCGGCGCTCACGAGGCTCGTCCCGTTGCCGAAGCTCTCGAAGAGCTCGTGGTACGCGAGGACGGCGACCGGCGAGTCGGCGAGGCCCGCGGCCACGGTCTGCGGCCGGGACGCGTTCATCGTGTTGTACGCGCCGACGGACTGGAACCACTGCATGTGGCCGAGCGCCGCGTACTCCTTCTCCCCGAAGCCGTCCATCTCCCCCTCCGCGCCCGAGGGGAACGAGAAGAGCTGGAGCACGTGGGCGCCGAGGAAGCCCTCGGGGTCGAGGATCGCGAGCTCGCGGCCGACCATCGCGCCGCCGTCGCTGCCGTGGATGCCGTACGAGTCGTAGCCGAGGTCGCGCATGAGGGTGTCGTAGGCCCGGGCGACGCGCGCCATGGTCCAGTCCGTGTCACCGACGACGGGCGTCGAGAACCCGAAGCCCGGCATCGACGGGATGACGAGGTGGAACGCGTCCTCGGGGCGGCCGCCGTGCGCGACGGGGTCGACGAGCGGGTCGATCATGTCGAGGAAGTCGAGGATCGAGCCCGGGTAGGTGTGGGCGAGCAGCAGCGGCGTCGCGTCCTCGTGCTGCGACCGCACGTGCAGGTAGTGGATCGGCTGGCCGTCGATCTCGGTGCGGAACCCCGGGTACGCGTTCACGCGGTCCTCGACGGCGCGCCAGTCGAACGTCGTCCAGCGCCGGACCATGTCGCGCAGGTACGACTCGGGGGTGCCGTACTCCCAGGAGTCGCCGGGGGCGGCGGGCGCGAAGCGGGTCCGCTCGAGCCGCTCGCGCAGGTCGTCGAGGTCGGCCTGGGGGACGTCGACGGAGAACGGACGGTGCTCGAGGGTCGTCGTGCTCATGGTTCCTCCTTCGTCGTGCGGGGCGTCCTGCCCTGCTCTCGTGAACGACACTACGGAGGGTTCCGGCACGGTTCCTTCCTTTATTCTGAGCGGGTTCGACGAACTTCCGACCTCTTCTCCGGAGGTGCCCATGGCCTCGACGTCGGCCCGCATGCTCGCCCTGCTCGGCCTGCTGCAGTCGCGCCCCGACTGGTCCGGCGCCGAGCTCGCCGCACGGCTCGGCGTGAGCGACCGCACCGTGCGCAACGACGTCGCCCGGCTGCGCGAGCTGGGCTACCCCGTCGGCGCGGTGCGGGGACCGGGCGGCCGGTACCGGCTGGGAGCCGGCGCGCGCCTCCCCCCGCTCCTGCTCGACGACGCCGAGGCCGTGGCCGTCGCCGTCGGGCTGCGGGCCGCGACCGGCACCGCCGGCTTCGAGGAGTCCGGGGCGTCTGCGCTCGCCAAGCTCGAGCAGGTCATGCCCGACCGGCTGCGGCGCCGCGTCGCCGCGCTGCGGTCCGCGAGCGCCGCGGGCCCGGCGAACACCGACTCGAACGTCGAGGACCCGGTCGTCGACCCGGACACGCTCACCGCCCTGGCCGACGCCGTGCGCGACCACCAGGGCCTGCGCGCGTACTACCGCGACGAGCCGGTCGAGCTCGAGCCGTACCGCCTCGTCGCGTGGCAACGGCGCTGGTTCCTCGTCGCGCGCGAGCCCGCGACCGGCCGCTGGGCGCCGTACCGCGTCGACTGGCTCGTGCTGCGCGTGCCGGGCGGGCGACGGTTCACGCCCGTCGAGTTCCCGGGCGACATGACGGAGCTCGTCGTGCGCGAGGTCGCGCGCACCGGCTGGGCCGTGCACGCGCGCGTCGAGGTCGACGCCCCCGCCGAGGAGGTGCTGCGGCGCATCAACCCGACGGTCGGCACCGTCGAGCCGCTGCCGGACGGCCGCTGCCTCCTCGTCACCGGCGGCGACAGCGTCGAGGTCGTGGCGGTGTGGGTCGGCATGCTCGGCCTCGACTTCCACGTCACCGACCCGCCCGGCCTCGTGGACCACGTGCGGTTGCTGTCCGAGCGCTACGCGCGGGCCGTCCCGGGCTGAGGCCGGGCCCCTCTCCCGCCGAGCACGGGGTTGCTGTCGACGTCGCCGTCCTTCCGGCAGCGACCCCGTGCTCGACCGCGCGGAAGGTCGTTCTCGGCGGGGCCCGGTGCCGGGCCGGAGCGGTGCCCGACGGCGGTGCTCGCCCGCGTGGGTGGGCGCGCCTAGCGTGGTGGCGTGGACGTGGAGGTGCGCTCCGCCGTCGGGCGCTTCGACGACGTCGCGACCGTGGTCGGGCCGCGGCGGGCCGGCGTGCGCGCGTGCTGGTGCACGTCCTACCGGGACAGCCGCGTCGCCGTGGAGGACCGCCCGGCGTTCATGGCCGGCCTGTGCGAGACCGACCCCGGGCCGGGCGTGCTCGCGTACGTGGACGGCGAGGTCGCGGGCTGGTGCTCCGTCGCGCCGCGCAGCACGTACCGACGGCTCATGAACGCCCGGACGATCCCGTTCGTCGACGACCTCGACGCGTGGAGCGCGGTGTGCTTCGTCGTCCGGGCCGGGTACCGCCGCCGCGGGCTCATGCACGACCTCCTCGCGGGCGCCGTCGAGCACGCCGCCGCGCACGGTGCACCCGCGGTCGAGGGCTACCCCGTCGACGCGGGCGGTGGGCGCGTGGACGTGATCTCCGGCTACGTCGGCACCGTCGCGCTGTTCGAGCGCGCCGGGTTCGTCCGCGCCGCCCCGACGACGGGCGTCAGCGGCGGCGTGCCGCGCGTCGTCATGCGCCGCGCGCTCGCCTGACGACGCGACACCCGACCCCGGTGTCACGGGCGACCAGCGCACGCGCGACGGCGCGTCTCAGGTCGGTCACGATCGCCGTCGTCGCGAGGCCGGCGAGCCTCGGGTCCGTACGCTCGATGCCATGGGGAGGCAGGGCCGTGACCGGCGCCGTTCACGACGGCGCACCGTCGCCGGGGCGGTCGTCGCCGTGGGGGCGTGGCTCGCGACGACGGGGTGCGCCGCGCTCTGGACGGGTGACATCGAGGTCGACGAGGTCGCGACGTGGGGCCGGAGCGAGGGCGCCGGGAACGACGCCCTGCTCGAGGGCACGCTCACGGTCGAGGACGGGTGCGTCTACGTGACCGACGCGGACGGGGTCCGGTGGCTCCCGGTCTTCAGCGTCGACCGCGTGGCCTGGGACGGCACGACGCTCGTCACCGGGGCGGGCGCGTTCGCCGACGGCGACGCGTTCGGTGTCGGCGGCGGCGAGCTCGTGGGCTCGGTCCCCGCCGACTGGGAGCCGCCGGACGGCCTGCACGTCCCCGAGGGATGCGCGCCAGACGCCGTCTGGAACGGGACGCGCTGAACCGCGCCCCGCCGGGGCTCATCGTGCGGGGTCGACCCACGGGTCGACGACCGTCACGTGCACTGCGGCCCGCGCTCGAAGCCGTTCGCGCACGTCGTCGCCGAGCCCTCGGATCGTCAACGTCGCGGTCGCGACCACCTCCGCCAGCCAGGCTGGCAAGATGACAGCATCCCACCAGGCTCGGCGCCGCCCCCGAGACCAATGAAGTTGCGGCGGGTTGAGAGAATGGACCGTCGTGAGTACCGAGCCCGCAGCGAACCAGCCTGACGCGCGCCCTCCCCAGCGGGACGGCGCGCCCGAGGGCACCCCGCGCGAGGGCCGGCGCCGCGGGAACCGCCGCGGCCGCGGACGGGGCGACCGGACGGCGTCGGGCACCTCGGCGGGCGGCGCGTCGGCGCCGCGGCGCGGGCGGGGCGAGCGGGCGTCGTCGGGCGCGCGGCAGGTGAGCCGGGCGCAGCTCGAGCGGGCCGCGCAGGCGCGCGAGACCGTGACGGTCCCGCCCATCACCTACCCCGAGCAGCTCCCGGTCAGCGCCCGACGCGCGGACATCGCCGCCGCGATCCGCGACCACCAGGTCGTCATCGTCGCGGGCGAGACGGGCTCCGGGAAGACGACGCAGCTCCCCAAGATCGCGCTCGAGCTCGGCCGTGGCCGCACGGGTCAGGTCGGGCACACGCAGCCACGCCGGATCGCCGCGCGCACGGTCGCCGAGCGCATCGCGGAGGAGCTCGGCACGGAGCTGGGCGGCGTCGTCGGGTACCAGGTGCGGTTCACCGACACCTCCAGCGAGGACACGCTCGTCAAGGTCATGACGGACGGCATCCTGCTCGCGCAGATCCAGCGCGACCCGGAGCTGCTCGCGTACGACACGATCATCGTCGACGAGGCGCACGAGCGGTCCCTCAACATCGACTTCCTGCTCGGCTACCTCGCGCGGCTCCTGCCGCGCCGCCCCGACCTCAAGCTGATCATCACGTCGGCGACGATCGACTCCGAGCGCTTCGCGCAGCACTTCTCCCCCGCGCACCTCGCCCAGCTCGGCGGCGCACCGGACTACGTGGTCGACGCGCTGCCCGACGCCGCGCCCGTCGTCGAGGTGTCCGGCCGCACCTACCCGGTCGAGATCCGGTACCGGCCGCTGTCCCCGGACGTCGATCCCGGGTCCGGGAAGGCGAAGGGGCGCGCAGGCGCCGAGGAGAAGGACCTCGTCACCGGCATCGTCGACGCGTGCGACGAGCTCATGCGCGAGGGACCGGGCGACATCCTCGTGTTCCTCTCGGGCGAGCGCGAGATCCACGATGCCGCCGACGCGCTCACGGGTCACCTCAAGGACCGCGTCACCGACCCGAAGCACCCGCAACGCGTCGAGATCCTGCCGCTGTACGCGCGGCTGTCGTCGGCCGAGCAGCACCGCGTCTTCCAGGCGCACTCCTCGCGGCGCATCGTGCTCGCGACGAACGTCGCCGAGACGTCGCTCACCGTGCCGGGCATCCACTACGTCGTCGACCCCGGCACGGCCCGCATCTCGCGCTACTCCAAGGCGACGAAGGTCCAGCGCCTGCCCATCGAACCCGTCTCGCAGGCGAGCGCGAACCAGCGCTCCGGCCGCTCCGGCCGCGTCGCCGACGGCATCGCGGTGCGCCTCTACTCCGAGGACGACTTCCTCTCCCGGCCCGAGTTCACCGAGCCGGAGATCCTGCGCACCTCCCTCGCGTCCGTGCTGCTCCAGATGATCTCCGTCGGCGTCGTCGAGACCCCCGACGAGGTCGCGCGCTTCCCGTTCGTCGAGCCCCCGGACACGCGCGCCGTGCGCGACGGCGTCCAGCTCCTCACCGAGCTCGGCGCCCTGGCGACGTCCGACGGCGTCACGCGCCTCACCGAGGTCGGGCGCGTCCTCGCGCAGCTCCCCATGGACCCGCGCCTCGCCCGCATGATCTGGGAGGGCTCGAGGCTCGGCGTCGCGCGCGAGGTCGCGATCATCGCCGCCGTCATGTCGATCCAGGACCCGCGCGAGCGCCCCGCCGAGGTCCGCGCGCAGGCCGACCAGGCGCACGCGCGCTTCACCGACCCGCACTCCGACTTCCTCACCTACCTCAACGTGTGGGAGTACGTCCGCGAGCAGCAGCACGAGCTCTCGTCGTCGGCGTTCCGCCGCCTGTGCAAGGCCGAGTACCTCAACTTCCTGCGCATCCGCGAGTGGCAGGACGTCGTCGCCCAGCTCCGCGAGATGTCCAAGCCCCTCGGCATCGACATGTCGTACAAGCCGCGCACCCGCGGCGTGGCCGGTGACGACGCGCGGCGAGGTCCAGGACGAGCGGCGGCTGCGCCCGAGGATGCGAAGGGCGTGGCGGGCCTGGCGGGAGCGACGCGAGGAACGAGCGGCGCGGATGGTAGCCCGAGCACCTCGGGCGCAGCCGCCGCGGACCCGACCACCGCCCCCGACAGCCAGGCCTACAAGCGCGCCTGGGACGGGGACACGATCCACAAGGCGCTCCTGTCCGGCCTGCTGTCGCAGATCGGGATGCAGGACACGGGCGAGGTCAAGGCGTCGTCGGTCGCGCACCTCAAGGGCGAGGCCCGCGCCAAGGCGCTGCGGCGCGCGCAGAAGCAGGCCCGCAACGAGTACACCGGTGCACGCGGCGCGCGGTTCGCGATCTTCCCCGGCTCGCCGCTCAGCAAGAAGCCGCCGGCGTGGATCATGGCGGGCGAGCTCGTCGAGACGTCGCGGCTGTGGGCACGGGACGTCGCGCGCATCCAGCCCGAGTGGGCCGAGGACCTCGCGGGCGACCTCGCGCGGCGCACGTACTCCGAGCCGCACTGGTCGACGAAGCGCGGCGCGGCGATCGCGACGGAGAAGGTGCTGCTGTACGGCGTGCCGATCGTCGCCGACCGCAAGGTGCTGTACGCGAAGGTCGACCCCGAGGCCGCGCGCGAGATGTTCGTGCGGCACGCGCTCGTGCAGGGCGAGTGGACCACGCACCACCGGTTCTTCCACGAGAACCGCCGCCTCCTCGAGGAGGCGGAGGAGCTCGAGGCGCGCTCGCGCCAGCGCGGGCTCGTCGTTGACGACGACGTGCTGTTCGACTTCTACGACGAGCGCGTGCCCGACGACGTCGTGTCCGCCGCGCACTTCGACCGGTGGTGGAAGACGGCACGGCGCCGCGACCCCGACCTGCTCACGTTCACGCTCGAGCAGCTCGTGCCCGACGCCGAGCAGATCGACACGTCGCAGTTCCCCGAGACCTGGCCGCAGGGCGAGCTCACGCTCCCGCTCACCTACCAGTTCCAGCCCGGGACCGAGGCGGACGGCGTCACCGTGCACGTGCCGATCTCCGTGCTCAACCGCGTCGTCCCCGACGGGTTCGACTGGATGGTGCCCGGCCTGCTCGACGAGCTCGCGACCGCGACGATCCGCTCCCTGCCCAAGCCGGTCCGCGTCCAGCTCGTGCCCGCCCCCGACGTCGCGCGCGACGTCGTCGCCTGGCTGCGCGAGCACACGCCCGCCTGGGAGGACATGGCCCGCGCGGGCGACATGGCCGAGCCGTTCCACGTCGCGTTCACGCGCGCCGTCCGGGCGCTGCGCGACGTCGTCATCCCCGACGACGCGTGGGGCCCCGAGCAGGAGGCGCGCCTGCCCGCGCACCTGCGCATGACGTTCCGCGTCGAGGACCCCCGCGGCCGCGGCGGGTCCGTCGTGCTCGACGAGTCGAAGGACCTCCTCGCCCTCCAGCGCCGCCTCGCCGCCCAGAACCAGGCCGCGGTCCGCGCCGCCGTGAAGGGCGCGGTCGGCGCCGCGCTGCGTGAGGCGGAGTCTCGGTCCGGGGAAGGGGCGGCCGCCGGTGCTCGGACTCCATCCGCGCCGCTCGTTCCTCACGGCGCTCCCGCCAGCCCCGCCACGTCCTTCGCATCCGACGGCCGCCCCTCCCCCTCGGCGTCCGGCTCGCCGACACGTCGCGGCCAGGGCACGGCGTCCGACGGCGCAGGGTCACCCACGGCGGCCGGCTCACCAGGGCGCGGTGCAGGACGAGCGGGCGCTGCGTCGTCGGATGCGCAGGGCGTCGAGGCCGCGCGCGGCCACGGACGGTCGACGGCGCGAGGCGACGGCGCGGCCAGCCCGAGCACCGACGGCGCACCGCCCGCGGACCCGACCACGGGCGCCCTGGTGGCCGAGCAGACCGGCCTGACGACGTGGCCCGACGTGCCCGGGGGCGCGATCCCGGCGACGGTGTCGACCGACCTCGGAGGTGGGGTCGTGGTGCGGGGGTTCCCGGCGGTCGTCGAGGAGCAGGACGCGATGGGCAAGCCGAGCGTCGCGCTGCGCGTGCTGGCCGACGCGACCGCGCAGGCGCGCGAGCACGCCCGGGGCGTGCGGCGTCTGCTGCTGTCGGAGACGGCGCTCCAGACGGGGCGGATCACGAGCCGGTGGAACGGGACGCAGTCGCTGACGCTCGCGGCGAGCCCGTACCGGAACACGGACGCGCTGGTCGCGGACCTCCAGCTCGCCGCTGTGATCGCACTGACGAGCGGTGGGAGCGGACCGTACGGGAATCAGCCCGACGCGGCGGCGATCCGCGACGCCGAGAGGTACGCGGCGGCGCGGGAGTTCGTCCGGTCGCACCTGGAGGACCAGGTGCACCAGGTCGTCGGGCACGTGGTCGCGGCGCTCACGGCGTCGCGGAACCTCGACGCGGAGATCCGCGCGTCGAACAGCCTCGCGCTGCTCAACACGCTCACCGACCTGCGTGAGCAGGCCGCGGGCCTCATCCACGACGGCTTCGTGTCCCAGACCCCGCCCCGACGCCTGCCGCACCTCACGCGCTACCTGCGGGCGGCGTCGTACCGGCTGGAGAAGGCGCAGACGAACCCGAACCGCGACGCCGAGCTCGCGTGGCGCGTGCACGACGTCGAGGAGGCGTACCAGCGCGCCCGCGCCGCCTACGCCCAGGGCCCGGCCGACCCCCTCCGCGCGGCCGACCTGGCCGAGGTCCGGTGGCTGCTCGAGGAGCTGCGCGTGTCGCTGTTCGCGCAGCAGCTCGGCACCGACGGCCCGGTGAGCGAGAAGCGCATCCGCAAGCTGCTCACGCCCGACGGCTGGTGACGCACGCCCCGACGGCTGGTGTCACGGGCGTCCGGTCGCGCGCGACCGTCGAGGCCGGCCCGGCGCGGGGTCGCCGTCAACAGGTCTCGTAGAGATAGCCCGGCTCGTCGGGGGCGACGAGGTCGCGGTCGCGCAGGACGACGAGCGGGGCGCGGGCGTCGCGGGCGCAGACGTCGTCGAAGGTCAGGCCCGCGTCGGCGAGCGCGTCGGGGTACTCGACCTGGAGCACGTGGTCGCCGTAGACCGCGGTGTACGCGGCGCACTCGTCGAACACGGCGCACTCCTCGGTGACGGCGAGGTCGAACCCGAGGTCGCGCGCGGCGAGGGGCGCGACCTCCGCGGCGTTCTTCTGCGCGACGGCGAGCCCGGCGTCGTGCGCGAGGTCGACGTACGCGCGCGCGAGCGCGTGCGCGCCGTCCTCGTCGATCGCGTCGAACCGGGTCCACGTGTCGAGGTTGTCGATCTCGACGGCGTCGAACCCGTCCTCGGCGCAACCGCTCACGACGGGACCGAGGATCGCGAGGATGCCCTCGCGCTGCTCTGCGGTCGACGGGTCGAGCACGTGCTCGTCAGGCCAGTCGGGGTCGACGACGGGCGTCCCGTCGGCGTCGTGCAGCAGGAGGTCCTCGTGGCCGCGCCACCGGTCGGCGTCGCCGGGCTGGGTCTGGAACCCGTTGACGTAGCAGACCGAGTACGCGCCGGGCAGGGGCTCGGCGGTCGCGTCCCGGACGACGACGTCGGGCGTCACGGGCCCGGATCCGGGGTCGACCTCGTCGTACGCGCCGCCGAGCTGGTAGTCGAGCACGCCCTCGGTCGGAGGCAGTTGCGGCGTCGCCCCGGGCGACGCGGCGGCGGAGGACGGGTCCGCGGGCGCGGCGGCGCCCGCCGCGCACCCGGCGAGCGTCAGCGCCGCGACCGTCAGCGCGCCCCAGGTCCGCTCAGCCCGTCCCATCCGTCTCCCCCTCGTGTCGGTCCGTGCGGCGACCGTACGCGGTCCTGGGCGGCGCAGTCGTCGGACGACCGGACTCGCCCTTTACTGCCAGGGTGTGACAGCGTGCGCACTGTCACACTGTCGGACAAGACAAACCTCGTACGGATGTCTTGAAATGGGACCCATCAACCACATCCGTCGTCCGACGAGACGACGCCCGAGGTAGGGGGACACCATGACGCGAGCCGTCGTCACCGGCTACGGGGCGGTGACCCCTGTCGGACTCACCGCCCCGGACACGTGGGACGCGCTGCTGCGCGGCGAGTCCGGGGTACGGACGATCAAGGACGACTGGGCGGCCGACCTGCCCGTCCGCATCGCGGCGCGCGTCGACGACGCCTTCTCCGAGGGGCTCGCCGTGCGCGAGGTGCGCCGCACGGACCGTGCGGAGCAGCTCGCGCTCGTCGCGGGCCGCGAGGCGTGGGCCTCGGCGGGCTCGCCCGACGTCGACCCGACGCGTCTCGCCGTCGTGGTGGGCTCGGCGAACGGCGGCATCGCGACGACGCTCGACCAGTCGCGCGTGCTCGACGAGCAGGGGCCGCGGCGCGTCTCCCCGCACACGGTCACGATGCTCATGGCCAACGGGCCGGCCGCGTGGCTGTCGATCGACCTCGGCGCGAAGGCGGGCGCGCGCGCCCCGATCAGCGCGTGCGCCGCGGGCTCGGAGGCGATCGCGATGGGTCGCGAGATGATCCTGGCCGGCACGGCGGACGTGGTGGTGTGCGGCGGCGTCGAGGCGGGCGTCCGCGCGTTCTCCCTCGCCGCGTTCGCCGCGGCACGCGCGATGTCGACGCGCAACGACCAGCCCGAGCGTGCGTCGCGCCCGTTCGACGTGCACCGCGACGGGTTCGTCATGGGCGAGGGCTCGGCGCTCCTCGTGCTCGAGAGCGAGGAGCACGCCCGGGCGCGCGGCGCGGTCGTGCACGGCGTCGTCTCCGGGGCCGCGCTGACGTCGGACGCGTTCGACATCGTCGGCGGCGACCCGGAGAACCAGGCCCGCACGATCGGGCTCGCGCTGCGCTCGGCGGGACTGTCCCCCGCCGACGTGGGGCTCGTCCACGCGCACGCGACGTCGACGCCCGTCGGCGACGTCAACGAGGCGGACGCGCTGCGCGCCGCGCTCGCCATCCCGCCCCCCGTGACGAGCACCAAGGGCGCGACGGGCCACCTGCTCGGCGCGTCCGGGTCGCTCGGCGTGCTCGTCGCGCTGCTCGCCGTGCGCGACGGCCGCGTCCCGCCGACGCTCAACCTCGACTCCCTCGACCCGGCCGTCGACCTCGACGTCGTCCGGGGCGCCGCGCAGCCGACCGCGGCTCGGCACGCGCTGGTCAACGCGTTCGGGTTCGGCGGCCACAGCGCGAGCATCGTCGTCTCGCGCGACTGACCCCTCCTCCGCCGAGAACGAGGTTGCTGTCGTTCTCGGCGTCAGAACGTCAGCAAGCCCGTTCTCGGCGGCGAGCAACCCCGTGCTCGCGTGACGATGGGGGCATGGACCTCGACGCACGCCTCGCCGACATCACGACGCTCCGCGTCGACGCGATCGTCAACGCCGCGAACTCCGCCCTCCTCGGGGGCGGGGGCGTGGACGGGGCGATCCACGCCGCGGCCGGGCCGCGGCTGCTGGAGGAGTGCCGCGAGCTCCGGCGCACGACCCTCCCCGACGGCCTGCCCGTGGGCGACGCCGTCGCGACCGGCGCGTACGACCTCCCGGCCCGCTGGGTGGTCCACACCGTCGGCCCGAACCGCCACCGCGGCCAGACCGACCCCGCGCTCCTCGCGTCCTGCTTCACGCGCTCGCTCGACGTCGCCGCCGGCCTCGGCGCCCTGACCGTCGCCTTCCCGGCGATCAGCGCGGGCGTCTACGGCTGGGACGTGGACGACGTCGCGCGCGTCGCCGTCGAGGCGGTCCGCACCTCGACGGCGACCGGTCCGACCTCCGTGACGTTCGCCCTCGCGTCCCCGCGCGCGCTCGCCGCGTTCGAGGCCGCGCTCGCCCGCTGAGGCGGGGACCCGGCGGCTCAGGGTGGTGGGCCGCAGGATCAGGGTCGGTTCGGGGGACCACCCGATACCGCTGCGACGTACCCGCTCCTACCGTCGAGGTATGAGCACCTCAGACGCCTCCGCAGCCTCCTTCCGGCCGACCCTGTCCCGGCCCCGTCACGGCCGGATGATCGCCGGCGTGTGCGCCGGGATCGCCCGCCGCTTCGGCTGGGACCCGACCGTCGTGCGCGTCGTCGCCGCGGTCTCGATCCTGCTCCCCGGCCCCCAGGTCATCGCCTACCTCGTCCTGTGGGCCCTCATGCCGAACGACCGCGACTGACCCGCCCGGGCGACCGCCCGCGCGCCCCGCGAGGCCGAGGACCGCGGACCTACCTCGACGCGCGCATCCGCCGCCGCGCGACGACGATCGTCACGCCGCCGGCGACGAGCACGACCGCGAGGCCGACGAACGCGCCGACGTGCGTGCCGGTCGTGGCGAGTCCGCCCGGTCGACCGGGCGCCGCGCCGTCGGGCCCGGGCACCGCGCCGTCCGGGGCGAGGACCTCGAGCTCGGTCCACAGCACGCGGCCGTCCACCTGGCCGACGAGCGCGAACCGGTGCTCGCCCACCGCGACGTCGGCGGGGACGGTCACGGTCGCGGTGAGCACGCCGGACGCGTCGGCGCGGTGCGTGCCGAGGTCGGCCGGGGTCGAGAACAGCGTCGCCGTCACCCACTCGCCGGGGGCGAAGCCCTCGGCCGTCGCGGTGACCCGCTCGCCCGCGCGGACGCGTGCCGGGGTGAGCGTGACGCCGCCGTGGTTCGCGTCGGTGAGGTCGTCGGCGCCGACCGTGTGCCGCGGGGTCGAGGGCGGCTGCTCGCCCGCGCCGGGCGTCTCGCCGGGCTCGCCGGGGCCGCCCGGGCTGTCGCCGTCGAGGTGGCCGTCGAACACGTCGGACGCCGCCCCGAGGCTCAGGAGCACGGTCTCGCCCGTGGCGTCGTCGAGGCCGTCGTTGTCGGTGATCGCCCACACGGTGCCGTCGCCGCCCACAGTCAGGCCCTCGAGCTTCTCCTGCGTCCAGCCATGCGTCGCCCGCAGGTCGGGCAGGACGTCGTGCGCGAGCGTCTTGGTGACCGCGACCGGGGTCACGGACGCGGCCCCGACGGCGACGTCGGGCACGTCGACGGCGTAGACGCGCTTCACCGCGGCGGCGGGGCCGTTGAGCTTGTCGCGCTCGACGACGGCGAGCGTGTCGTGGTCGACGACGGTCACCTCGCTGAGGCCCATCCAGTCACCGTCGGTCGTGGTGCGCTCGAGCGGGTAGGCGAACCAGTCCCACGTGCGCGTGGCGACGTCGTAGCGGCCGAGCCGCGCGGTGCCCGCCGTGCCGCCATCGTCCGTGGTCAGGCCGCGCTGGAGCGCGACCCACACCTGCTCGCCCGCGGCATCGCGCGCCGTCGAGACGGCCGGTACGACCGCGACGCCCTCGATGCCGTGCTTGCCGAGGCCCGCGGCGACGTCCTCGGGCAGGGCGACGGACTCGACGACGGCGCCCGCGGCGTCGACGCGCACGACCGCGTTGTCCGCGCCCTTCGCGCCCTCGACGCCGAGCCAGAAGCCGCCCTCCGGTCGCGCGGCGACGCCCTCGACGTCGAGGCCCACGGGGGCGCCGTCGCGCGTGAGGGTGACGGACCTGTCGATGACGGCCGGGGAACCCGCGCCGTAGCCGCTCACGTCGAGCGACAGGAGCTGCGACGTGGCGTACGCCGCGTCGGTCGCCGTCCACAGGCGCTGGGGATCCGCCGGGTCGGCGCTCAGCGCGCCGAGCGCGCCCCACCCGATCGGGGCGCCGGCCTGGGGGCCCTCGGTCGCGTCCGCGGAGACGACGCTCGGGAACCGGGGCGACCCCGCGCCGTCGGCCCACCGCTCGCCGCGCCCGAACACGGTGACGGCGGAGCGCACGCCCGCCGCGGCGTCGTCCTCCTCGCTGGAGACGACGAGCAGGTCGCGCTCCGGCACGACGAGCAGACCCTCCGGGCCGTTGGTCGTCGCGAGCACCTGGACGAACCGCGGGGCGGTCACGTCGGTCACGTCGTACACCGCGACGAAGTTCGAGCGCTCCGAGCCGACGAACGCGTAGCGCGTCCCGCCGAGCGTCGCGACGGCCAGGCCCTCGGGCTCGACACCCTTCTTGCCCGCGCGGTCCTCGGTGTGCAGGCCCACGCGCACGGCGAGGCGCTCGAGCTCGGCACCCGCGTCCCACACGACCTCGCCCGACGCGGCGTCGAACACCGACCAGCCGCGCGTGCCGCCCTTCCAGTCGCCCTCGTTCGCGGTCGCGACGTGCGCGTCGTCGAGCCAGGCGATCGCGTCCGGCTCGCGCGGCGTCGCGGGGATGGAGCCGGACTGGTCGATCACGCCGTCCTTCGCCACGTCGATCCCGGAGACGGCGACCGAGCCCGCGGAGAAGACGGTCTCGACCTCGCCCGACGCGATGTCGACGACGGCGACGCCGTTGTTCTCCTGGAGCGTCACCGCGACCTTCGTGCCCGCGGGGTTGATCGCGACGTACTCGGGCTCCGGGTCCTGCGGGGTGTCGAGACCGGCGGCCTCGACGACCGGGAGCGGCGAGCCGGCGTCGTCGAGGAACGGGACGGCGCGGGTCGACCAGGCGGTCGGGTCGTCGCCCGGCAGGTCGAGGACCTGCAGGAACCCGCCCGGGAGCTGGGGGAGGTCGCCCTCGTCGCCACCCGTGGGCGTCGCGTCCTCGTCGCGCTGGTTCTCGATCGCGACGACGGCGTGCGCGCCGTCGGGCGTGACGGCGATCGAGTCGGGCTGGCCGCCGAGGTCGAGCGACCGCACGCGCTCGCGCGTCGCGAGGTCGACGACGTCGAGGCGGCCGCTCGGCGCGGTGAGGCTCACCGACGTGTCCACGACGACGAGCACGTGGCTGCCGACGACCGCGACCGACGTCGGCTCGTCGTGGCCGGACCCGAGCTCGGCGAGGCTCAGCGTGCCGAGGCCGCGCGGCGCGCTCGGGTCGGTGATGTCGAGGAAGCCGATGCGGCGCGCGAGGGCGTCGGTGTGGACGACGGTCCGCCCGTCCTCGCTCACCGCGGAGATCTCGGCGACCGTCTCGGCGGCGGGGTCCTCGCCGTCGGGGCGGTTGTGGAACACGGGGTACGTCGCGAGACGGTGGAACGTCTCGTCCGGTGCCGGGGCGGTCAGGACGACCGGCGCGGGCGCCGCGGGCGCCGTGGGCGCGGCTCCTGCGGGCGGCGGGACGGCCGCGGCGACGGGCAGGCCCAGGGCGAGCGTCGCGCCGGCGACGAGCGCGACGGGACGCGTGCGGCGGGCGGGGCGCTCCGGCGCGCTCCCCCGGGTCCGCTCGGGGATCGATGACATGGCTCTCCTTCGACAGGGTCGAGCAGAGGGTCGTGCGGCGCGGTGGCGGCGGGTCGACGTCCTCCCGGCCGTCGCGTGACGGGCGGGTGAACTCTCGGAGCTCGTGGCACCGTCACGGCCTGCCGATTGCCCCGGGCGACGGCTCGGCGCGCGGAGTACTTGATACTTCGGCCCCGTGACCGAATTGTGACGACGGAATTACCTAGTACTCGGTGTCCTGGACGCCGCGACGGTTGCTAGCGTCGACGGAGATTTACCTGCTACTCCACGTCCCACCAACGATGGCGGGCGCGGCCCGGCGCAGCGCCGGGCAGGTGAACGCCTCTTCTCCCGATCTCCCCTCGTGCCGAACGTCCCGCGACGACGCGGGGCGTGAGGAAGGACGACAGATGACGCAGCACGCCTCACCCCGACCCTCCCGCACGCACACGGTCCTCACGTCCGTCGCGCTCGCCGTGCTCGCCCTCGCGGTCGCCGGCCTCGTCGCGTTCCTGCTCGTGTACAACGGCAAGGTCGCCGACGGCGCGACCCGCCTCGACGACGGCGCGACGCAGCTCTCCGACGGCGCCGCGACCCTCGCCGACGGCACCGCCGAGGCGCAGGCCGGGGCGCAGCGCCTCGCCGACGGCGCCGGCGACCTGGAGGGGGGGGCGGGCGACCTGGTCGCCGGGGGGCTTATGGGGTCGGTCGGCGGGGCACAGCTCGCGACGGGCGGGGCCACCGCGCTCGACGGGGCGACCGAGCTCGCCGCCGGCGCGGACGAGCTCAACGCGGGAGCGGCCCGGCTCGCCGCCGTCACGGGCGACGCCGCGAGCGGAGCCGCCCGCCTCGCCGCGGGCAGCCGCGACCTCGACGACGGCGCCGCCC